>JACQFU010000144.1 GCA_016199905.1 Candidatus Wallbacteria bacterium | reverse complement strand
GTGGCCCGGCTGTCGGAAGCGCTCTCCGAGCCTCCGCCCCGGGGCACGCGCCTCGTGCTGCTGGAGGGCGCCGGCGATCACTTCTGCTTCGGCGCCAGCGTGCCCGAGCACGTCCGGGAGATGGCCGGCAAGCTGATCCCCGAGTTCCATCGCCTGTTCGCGAAGCTGTGGGGCCTGTCGCTGCCGCTGGCTGCGCTGGTTCGCGGACAGTGCCTGGGCGGCGGGCTCGAGCTGGCGGCGGCGTGCGACTTCCTGTTCGTGGAGGACGGGGCCAAGCTGGCCGTGCCGGAGATCAAGCTCGGCGTGTTTCCGCCGATGGCGTCCCTGGTGTTGCCCTGGCGCGTCGGCGGCGCCCGGGGGTTCGAGCTGGTCGTCACGGGCCGCACGCTGGACGCCTCGGAGGCCGTCTCGATCGGGCTGGCGACGGCGAAGTTCGAGAAGGGTAAAGGACTCGACGGAGTAAGCGAGTGGGTGATGAAGAACCTGGCGCCGCTCTCGGGCTCGTCGCTCGCCTTCGCGGTGCGGGCCGCGCGCAGCCCGCTCGCCCGGACGGTGGAAAGGGAGCTCCCCGAGCTGGAGCGCCTCTATCTCGAGGAGCTGATGGCGACCCACGACGCCAACGAAGGGATCGCCGGCTTCCTGGAGCGCCGCGAGCCCGTCTGGGAGCACCGGTGATCGAGCTGGGCGGCCGCGTGGCGTTGATCGCCGGCGCGGCCGGAGGCATCGGCGCCGCCACGGCCCGCGTGTTGGCCTCGCTGGGTGCGGCGGTCGCCCTGCTGGACCACCCCGGCCGGGCCGTCGAGCTCGAGTCGCTCGCGCAGGGGCTGGGAGCGCGCTCGATGGCGTGCGCGGCCGACGTGACGCGATTCGACGAGGCCCAGTCGGCCGTGGAGCGGGCGGCGGTGAGCCTGGGCCCGATCGACATACTGGTCAACTTGGCGGGCATCACGCGCGACCGGGTGAGCTGGAAGCTTTCGGCCGACGATTTCGAGGCGGTGCTGGCCGTCAACTTGAGGGGCACCTTTCACCTCGCGCGGGCGGCGATCCCTTCGATGCGCGAGCGGCGCCGCGGAGTCGTCGTGAATGTGGCGTCGGTCAACGGGTTGCGGGGCCGGTTCGGGCAGGCCGCCTACGGCGCGAGCAAGGCCGGGGTGGTCGGGCTCACGCGCACCCTGGCCAAGGAGTTGGGTCCCAGCGGCGTCCGCGCGGTCTGCGTCTGTCCGGGCTTCATCGACACGGAGATGACCGCCTCGATGCCCGAAGAGGCGCGCAAACGCTCCCTGGCCGAAATCCCGCTGGGTCGAGCCGGCACACCCGAGGAGGTCGCGAGGGTCATCGCCTTCCTGGCCTCCGACGCAGCCAGCTTCGTCAACGGCGCCGTCGTGGTCGTCGACGGCGGTCAGTATCCCTGAAGGGGCAGGGCGGGCAGGCAAGGCGGGTGGTGCTTTGCTGGAGGACGCCTGCCCTACCGGAGCAGGATTCTCGCGAGGTTACAGTCCCTTCAGCAGCTCGGCAGCGCGGAGCCCAACGCTGTCGCCGGCCCTTTCCTTGACCAGCTTCTTGAGCGTTTTGATCGCTTCGGTCTTTCGTCCCTCCGCGGCGAGCAGCGCGCCCTGGAGCATGCCGGCGTAGCGGTCATCCGGGTACCGATCGAGCGCCTCGTCCAGGACGCGCCGGGCGTCCCGGAGCTTGTCGCGGGCCAGAAGCGCTTCGGCGAGAGCATTCAGAGTGTAAAGGTCGTCCGGGTCTAACGACCTGGCACGCTGCAGTTCCTCCTCGGCTTTGTCGAAGATCTCCTCCGTCAGATAGAGCCTGCCCATCAGGTAGTGCGCGTAGGCGTAATCGTCCTTCTGGGCCACTGCCTGGGTGCAGCTCATCCAGGCGCGCAGCACGAACCCGCGCTGCGCGAAGAGGTTGGCCAGGTTGGCCAACAGCTTCGGGTTGCGCGGGTGGGCCGCAAGGGCGTCGAGGTAGTGCCGCTGCGCCTCGTCCAGCTGTCCGAGCTCGTGATGGATGTGCGCCAGGTGAGCCAGCACGGGCCAGGATGACGGGTTCTTCTCCAGAGCCGCCCGATAATGACCGACGGCGTCCTGGAGCCGGCCCTTTTCCAGGGCGAGGTTTCCGAGCAACGAGTAACCTAGCTCGTCGTCCGGGAAGTACCGGCATATGACGTCGAACGCCTCCCGCGCCTTCTCGTGGTCGCCCCGCTTCAGGTAGAGCAGCCCCAGCGTCTCCTGTAGCATCATGTTTCGCGGGTTGCTCTTGAGCCCCTGTTTGAGGTAGTTCTCCGCCCGCTCGTGATCGCCCTGCTCCAGGTAGAGCAGGCCTAGGCTGTTGTAGTTGTAGGGCTGGGTGCTGTCGATGGCGATGGCACGCTTGAGGCACTTCTCGGCCTCCGAGAACTTGCCGCCGCGCGCGTGCGCCCGCGCCCGCCCATTCCATGAGTAGGCGTCCCCGTCGTTCAACTCGATCGCCTGCGTGAAGGCCTTGACGGCCTCGAGGAATTTTCCTTCCTCCAGAAGGATGGTTCCCAGGATGTAGTGCGTATAGAGGTCGCGGCGGCTGGAATCGAGGATCTTGAAGAGGACCTTTTTCGCCGAGGAGTAGTCGCCCTGTTCGCGGAGGATGAGGGCCAGCTTGTTGAGGGCATAGATGTCCGTCGGCTTGCCTTTGAGGTGCTGCTTCAATAGCTCCTTGGCCTCCTGCAGCTTGCCCAGCTTCAGGAGCTTGCCGACCTCGTCATAGCCGCCCTGTTCCGACATCGCGCCTCCATCGTAAACGGCCGGGGCCGCCGGCGCTACGGGGGTGCGCGCGCGGCTCATGGGGAAATCAGTAGGGCAGGCCTCCGTGCCTGCCCGGAAGCCGCATCACCATTGGCGGGCAGGGACGCCCGCCCTACTTTTTTCAATCACCCGCTGGGAGCATGGGAATCGGCTTAACGATGCCGCATGATGGGCTCAGGAGGTGGTTGCGATGGCCCACGCCTGGCC
>JACQFU010000143.1 GCA_016199905.1 Candidatus Wallbacteria bacterium | reverse complement strand
CCGGAGATCCTCGAACGCAATCCGCGCACCGCCGTCGTCGTCATGTCCGGCCGCGGCAGCATCGAGCTCGCCGTGGCCGCCATCAAGGCCGGCGCCGTCGACTTCCTCTCCAAACCCTTCGGCCTGGAGGCGCTGCGGAGCTGCATCGCGGCCGCGCTCGAGGGACGCCCTGCCCGCGCGACCGCCGATCGCTCCATGATCGGCCAGAGCCCTGCGATGCTGGAGATCGCCAAGCTGGTCCGGACCTTCGCGCCCATGGACCTCAGCGTCCTGCTGCTCGGCGAAACGGGCACGGGCAAGGAGGTGCTGGCACGCTCTCTCCACAACTCCTCCAGCGTGGCCAGCGGACCCTTCGTGGACGTCGATTGCAGCGCGTTGCCCGCGACCCTCCTGGAGGCCGAGCTCTTCGGCACCGAGAAGGGCGCATTCACCGATGCCCGGGAGCGCAGGCTCGGCAAGTTCGAGCTGGCCGACGGGGGCACCCTGTTCCTCGACGAGATCGGAAACCTGACCTATGACGGACAGGCCAGGCTCCTCAGGGTGCTGCAGGAACGCAGCTTCCGGCGCGTGGGAGGCACCAAGCTCATCGAGGTCGACGTCCGGGTCATCGCAGCCACCAACCTCGACCTCGAGGAAGAGGTCCGCCGCGGGGCCTTCCGCCAGGACCTCTACTTCAGGCTTGCCGAGATGACGCTGGAGCTTCCACCCCTGCGCGAACGGACCGGTGACGTGCTCTTGCTCGCCGTTCACTTCTTGGAACAGTTCAACGGCAAATACGGCCGCGCCTGTCCGGGCTTCAGTGCCGAGGCCGTTGCGGCACTCGAGGCCTACTCGTGGCCCGGGAACGTGCGCGAACTGCAGAGCACGGTTCGAACCGCCCTTCTGCTCTGTACCGCCAGTATCGAGGTGGCGCACTTGCCCGGCCGACTCCGGCCGGCAGGCTCCCACCCGGCGCCGCTCGGCGAGCTTCCCGCGATCCCGGCTGTGCCTGGCTCTCTCTTCACTTATCCTCTCGTCTGGCCCGAGCGCGGCGGCCAGATGGACTTGAAGCAGATCTGGCGCCACGCCAAGCAACAGCTCGAACGCGAGATCATCTTCGGTCTGCTGCGGCGGTTCGGTTACACCAAGGCGGACCTGGCCCGCTGCCTGGACCTCGATTACAAGGTCCTGCTGGCCAAACTCCGCGAGCTGGAGATCGAGCTCAAGCCGCACGGCTAGCCCGCCGTGGATTCTCTCTCGCGCCGGGCAACCGCGTTGTCTGCATCCTGCCGGATCTCGGGGAGCGCTACCTGAGCCACAAGCTCTACGCGGACCTGTTCGACACCTCCCGGGTGGTCGACTGCACCAAGGACGAGTAGCCTCCCGGGTCAGCGGCCCGTCGCGGTCTTCGTCGCGCCCGCGGACTCGCGAGCCAGCCGCGCCAGTTCGTCGAACTCTCGTTTGCCCTCGCGGTTTTGCGGCTCCAGGGCGAGCGCGGTCTTGCACTCCTCGAGTGCCGGCGCGAACCTGCCCTGCTCTTTCAACACTTGCGCCAGGAGATACCGTGGGCCGGGGTTCTTCGGACTCGCCTTCACCGCTCCTCGGAAAGCGTCGGCGGCGCCTGGAAGATCGCCCAGCTCGCGCCGGCACGTTCCCAGGAACTGGTAGGCCCAGTCCGCATCGGGAGCGCAGCGTGTGGCTTCCACGGCCATTTTCTCCGCCTCGCGCCCACGGCCCGACTCCTTCAGCCAGCCGCCCAGGTCGACGAGCACGGCCGGATTGCGAGGCTCCAGCTTGAAGGCCTTCTGAAACTCGCGCTCGGCCTCCGGCATGTTGCGAGTCCGCTGGAGCACCTCGCCCAGCAAGCAGAGAGATTCGACATCTGCCGGATGCCGGCTCAAGTGGGTTTCGATCGTCGCCTTGGCGCCTGCGAGATCGCCCGAGTCCCTCAGCGCCACCGCCAAGGCGTGCCGCGCGTACGGATGATCGTCCTGCATCCGGACCGCCGCGCGAAAGGCCGCGACTGCCGGGCCGGGCCGGCCACGGCGACACAGCAGATCTCCCAGCGACAGGTTCACCTGTGGACCGGTCGCCGTGCGCGCTCCCAGCGTCAGGATCGACTCTGCCTCGTCGGAGTGGCCCAGTTTTTCCTCGACTGCAGCCAGGCGGTAGCAGAAGTACCCCTCGCGATCTCCGGGCCCGAGACCATCCCGATAGACCCGGGCGGCGTCGGCGTCGCGGCCGTGGCTCAGATAGAACGTGCCCAGCTCCGTGCGCAGGGCGATCGACTTGGGGTCCACGCCCAGCGCGTCTCGAAAGTGCTGTTCGGCTTCTGCCAGCTCCCCGCGCGACTCGTTGATCTGCGCCAGACGCTCCGACGCCTCGAACTTCCAGTCCGGAGCCTTGGCTGCTCGCGCGTAGGCCTGCTTGGCTTCCTCCACGCGACCCTGGGCGAGCCTGAGGTGGCCCATGACCATGGTCACGGACGGATCGTCCGGGCGCAGCTCGAACGCCCGCTTCACCGCCGCCTCCGCCAGCAGGAGCTCCTTCCGGGCGACGGCCAGGCTCGCCGCCCGGATCAACGCCCACTGATCCTGGGGCGTGCCGGCCACGTAAGTCTTGTACGCATCCAGCGCCTCGGTCGTGCGCTTCTGAACCTCCAGACTCTCGGCCATCTTTGCCTGCGCCCAGTCGTCTCGGGGACTCTCGAGCAGCATGGCTTTCAACTGCGTCTGCTCGGGGGCCAGCTCGCCGTGATCGAAAAAGTTGTCGATCAGGAGATGCCGCGCCCGGGTCCCTTCCGGGGTCGGGCCGGCGATCTTCTCGAGGACATGGCGAGCCTCCTCGCGTTTGCCCTGGTTCAGCAGCATCTCGCCTAGCGCCCGCGCGGCCCAGGCAGCCCCGGGCTTGGCGTCCACGCAACTGCGCAGCTCCTTCACGGCTTCGTCGGGCTTGCCGGAGCGAACCAGGAGCCTCGCCAGCGACTCGTGACGCCCGTCGTCTTCCGGCCGGATTGCGAGCGTCCTGCGGTCGGCCTCGATGGCCTTGTCGAAGCGGAGTTGGCTTTCGTAAAGATCCCCGAGCAATCCGAGCGCGTCCGGATTCCTGGGTTCGAAGGACAGGATCTGCTCGTAGGCGTCGATGCCGCCCTGCACGTCGCTCGACATGCGCCGGATGTGCCCCACATCGAAGAGCGCCGCCGAGTTCTTGGGATCTCGCTTCAGGATCGCATCCAGTTCTCGCAGGGCCTCGCCGGGGCGGTTCTTCTTTTGGAAAACCTGTTCCCGGATCATCCGGAACTCGGAGCTGTTCGGATCTCTCTTCAACATCTCGTCGCAAAGCCGTTCGGCGTCGTCCAGCCGGCCATCCTCGAACAGCATCTGACCCAGCGGCGAAGCGGCCCTGTGTCCCGGTAGCAGGCCGACGGCCTTCTCGAAGCATCGAACGGCCTCTGCCCGCATGCCCGTGTACCTGTAGCATTCGCCCGTGTTCGTGAGATCGTCCGCCGTAGCGTTCGGAGCCTTCGTCAATGCTTGGAGGTACGGGAGGGCGTCCCTGAAACGGCCCGTGTTCTTCAGCTCCAGGCCGACCGCTCTCTGGCAGTCCATGTCGGCCGGGTTTGCATCTGCCACGGCCATCAAGTGCGGCAGGCTCTGCGCCCTCTCTTGCCGGTAGAGGAAGATGAATCCAAGAGCTCGCCTGCACTCCAGGTCCTTCGCGTCGCGCTCCACGATCCTCGTCAGGAAGGGGATCGCCTCGGCTTGCCGGGCGGGGTCACGGAACAAGGAGAGACCCAGCCCCCGCATCGCCGCGGTGTTGTCCTTCGAGATCTGGAGCGCGTTGCGGAAGGGCTGCCACGACTGCGACCACTCGCCCTTGGCCGCCAGGGCCTTGCCCAAGAGGAGTTCGGCGCGCAAGCGCACGGCCGGTGTGAGGCCCGCGGGCTTCTTCAAAACGGATTCCGCCATCTTGGCGGCCTTGGTCCAGTTCGGCTTCTCCAGCTTGGAGTAGCAGTCGGCGAGACGGACGTAGGGGACTGGATCGTCCGGGTTCCGGCCAATGGCGTCCCGCAGTTCTCGCATCTCGAGAGTGTCCTCGTCGAGGGCGTCGGGAATCAGCTGCGACAGAAGGGCGGAAGGGGCCCAGCGGACCGGCGGCGCTGCCTTGCGCGGAGGCGCTGCGGCTCGCCCGTGGCGGGGCGTGGGCTGAGGCTCCGGAGCTGCGCGCGCGGGTGGAGCCGACGACGCCACGGCGTCGGGCACTGCGGGCGCCTGACCGAGCCGCGACGCGGTCGCCAGCAGCAGCAACGCGGCGGCCACCCCGGCGAGGGCAAGCGGCATCCGCCGGGAGCGAACGGGCAGTGGCGCTGTCTTGACCGGCGCAGCCTGCATTGTGCTTCGAGAGATGTTGCGAGTCGACTTGGCTGGCGCCACAGTGGGCGGGAGCTTCATCTGCATCGTGCGAGTCTGGGGATGATCCAGGGGGGCGGCCAGCAGTTCCAGCTGAACTCGCACTCGAGCCGCGCTCGAGGGACGCTCGTCGGGGTGCTTCTCGAGCAGCGCCAGAATCAGGGCCTCCAGCGCCTCCGGTACGTCTGGGCGGAGGTCGCGCAAGCGAGGCGGCTGCTCTCGGAGGTGCTTCTGAAGCAGCTCCAGCGGGGCCTGGGCCTCGAACGGCCGTCTGCCGCAGAGCAACTCGTGGAGGACGACTCCGGTCGCGTACAGGTCGGAGCCTGCGCCGGCGGGGTTGCCTAGGATCTGCTCGGGAGCCAGGTAGGCGGGCGTCCCCAGGATCATCCCGGCGGCGGTGCGGACGGCGCCTTGCCCGTGCCACTTGGCGATACCGAAGTCGGTCACCTGGCAGCGGCCCATCTCCTCTCGCAGAACGTTTTCGGGCTTGATACCCCGGTGGAAGACCTCGTGCTTGTGGGCGTGCTCGAGGGCTGCCAAGATCTGCGAGGCCGCCTCGATCGCGGCGCTCACGGCGAACGGGCCTCGAGACAGCGCGACTCGCAGATCCTCGCCCGGCACGAATTCGTAGACGATCCAGGGCGTGCCCGCTTCCACGTCGAAGTCGAGCAGCTTCACGATGTTCGGGTGCGCCAGAGATGCGGTGACGCGGGCCTCGTTGACAAATCGGGCGACCTGCTCGGCATCGGCGGATGCGTCGGCGTTGAGGACCTTGACGACCACGCGCCGGGCCAGCGCCAGCTGCGTGGCCTCGTACACGTGGCCGAACCCGCCCGAGCCGAGCAGCCGCACAGCGCGGTACTTCCTCGCGCAACCGGGAGCAAACACGCCATCCGGTGGTGAAGTCACTGTTCCGATGGTACCAAGCGGCACCTCCGGCGGTCATGGACTCGAGTCACCGAATGGCTACCCTGAGTAGCGCGTTCCGACTCCCCCCCATCGGCGCTACGGTCCCTTGCTCGGATCCGCGGCTCGAATCGGCGTTCCCGAACGCAGCTCGTCCGTGCCCCGCTGCACGACCCGATCGTCGGCGGTGAGAGCGCCGAAGACTTCCACCTGGTTTGCCACGGTGGCTCCGCGCTTGACGTCCACCCAGACGGCCTTGCCGTCTCGGACGGCAATGACGAAGCTCCTCTCCGTGGTCGTGGCGATGGCGGAGGCCGGAACCCAGAGCGTGTCGCGCCGCCGCTGCGAACGCCATCTGACCAGCGCGTACATGCCGGGCGCGAGCCGGCCGTCCGCGTTGTCGACGTCGAGCTCCACGGGCATCGTGCGGGTCTTCACGTCGAGGGTGCCCGCCGGGCGCCGGATCACGCCGGCGAAGCCGATGCCCGGGTAAGCCGAAACGCCGAACGAGGACTGTTCGCCGATGGCGAAGTTGCCGACCTCCGACTCCGGCAGCGGCACCACGAGACGCAGCCGCGAAGTCTCGTCGAGCCTCAGCATCGGCATCGCGGCCGCGGGACCTCCGGGTCCGGCCAGGCTGCCTTCGTTCACGTTCCTCTCCGTGATGATCCCGTCGAACGGCGCCGTGACCTTCAGGTAACTCTCGGTCGCGCGAACGGCCTGCGCGGTGTCACGGGCCGCCTTTTCGCTCTCCGACCACGCCGCGGCGCGGGCTTGTCCCGCCTCGGCGGCGTGCTGCGCCAGCTCCACGTCGTTTCCCGCGACCACGCCCGGCGTTTTCGCCGCCGCCCTCAAACGCCTGTAGGTGGCCTGATCGGCGGCGTACTTCGCCTCCGCCTCGATTCGCTGCGCTCGAGCCATCTGGATCTTCGCGTCGGCCTCCGCCACGTGGGCGGCAAGCTCCGGCGCCACGAGCCGCACCAACTCCTCGCCCTGCCGCACCCTGGACGCCCGGTCCACGCCGATCCACTCAACGAACCCCTGGGCCTTCGGATACAGCGCGATGCTTCGGAAGGCGGCCAGCTCGGCCGGCAGCTCCAGCTCCCGCACCAGCCGGCGCGAGGCGACGGCAGTCAAAGTCACCGTTGCAGCTTTTGACTCCAATGGCTGCTCGGCCGGAGACGTGAGGCCCACGTTCGGCCACAGACACGCCAGGGCCAGGACCAGAGGGACGACCTTTGCTCGGAGCGGGAGAGTCATTCGGATTCCTTTGGAGTCGACCTGCCCGGATCGTCGAGGTGCATCGAGGAGTTTTCAGTCCGGGCCCGGCCGAGCTGGAGAGTGAAAACCCCGGGGAGGACCGTCAGCACTGCCAAGGTCGAGGCGGCCAATCCGCCGATGACGGCGCGTCCGAGATGAAAACAGCCAAGATGCACAGCATCGCCAGGAACCGCGGGACCATCGTTTCGCGACAGGCATCCAGAGCGGCTCGAGCGGGGGGCTCTCCCCGCACCAGGTGGGCGTCGATGTTCTCGATCGCCACCGCCGCCTCGTCGACCAGGATGCCGATGGCCAGCGCCAGGCCCCCCAACGTCATCAGGTTGATCGTCTGGCCGGCCGTCCAGAGCAACACCGTCGCCGTCACGAGGGAAAGCGGGATCGTGAGCATCACGATGGCGGCACTTCGCAGGTCGCCAAGGAACAGCAGCACCATCAGACCGGTGAGCACGGCGCCGATGGCGCCTTCACCGGCCAGGCCCTTCAGGGCGGTGCGGACGTAGATCGACTGATCGAATTCGAAGCCGATCTTGATGTCCTCCGGGACCAGCTTCTGGAAGATCGGCAGCGCGGTCTTGACGCGCTCGACGACGTCGAGGGTCGAAGCGTCGGCGCGTTTCGTTACCGGGATGTAGACCGTTCGGCGGCCGTTGACGAGGGCGTAGCCGCTGAGGATGTCGGTGCTGTTCTCGACCGTGGCGATGTCTCCCAGGAAGACGGCAGGGCCGGCCCCCTTGCGGATCGGGACATCCTTTAGCTCCTGGATGTCGGTCACCACGGAGTTGACGGGCGCGATGCGGTTGAGCCTTCCGATGCGCATGTTCCCGGCCGGCACGATCGTGTTGGCGTCGGCGACCGCGCCAAGCACCTCCTCGGGCGACATGCCGAACTGTCGCAGCTTGTCGGGGTCGGCGCGGATCACGACCGTGCGCTGATTGCCGCCGAACGGCGGCGGCGCCGAAACGCCAGGAAGCGTCGCGAACATCGGCCTCACGCGAAAGAGCGCCAGGTCTTGAATCTCGCCCACGCTGCGCGTGTCGCTGGAGAACACGAACTGGCCGACGGGAACGCTGCCGGCGTCGAAGCGCATCACGAACGGCGCGACCGTGCCCGCCGGCATGAAGGCTCGCGCGCGTTCGACGTAGCTGATGGTTTGGGCGAGCGCCTGGCTCATGTCCGTGCCCGGATGGAAGAACAGCTTGACCAACCCCACGTTCTGGATCGAGCGCGACTCCACGTGCTCGATCCCCGCGATGTACAGGAAGTGATACTCGTAGTAGTTGACGAGGTAGCCCTCCATCTGGGAGGGGTCCATGCCCCCGTATGTCTGCGCCACGTAGATGACGGGCAGGTTGAGGTTCGCTAAGATATCCACCGGCATGCGCTGCATCGCCAGCGCCGAGCAGAGCGCAACACCGATCGCGACTACCAGCACGCCGATCGGGCGGCGCAGCGCGAGGTCGAGAATCGTCATGCGTCGTGCCGGCCGGGCAACCCGGGACCAGGTCCGGCGCCGCTACCTGTCACGTGCCGCTCCCATCGCCGCCCGGACGCGCTCCAGCCAGGGCGAAAGGTCGCCCGCGGCTCTGGCCGCGGCCAGCAAAGCGCGCCAAACGCCCAGTCGTGCGAGCGCGTCCTCGGCTTCGGCCCTCGCCAGGAGCTGTTCGGAGTCGTTGACGTCAGTGACGGTGGCGAGTCCTTCACGATACCGCGCGGCGACTTGGGTGTGCGTGTCGCGGGCTGCCCGCAGCTGGACCGGAGTGTTGGCCGCCGTCCGCACGGCCCCGGTCACGAGGGCGTCGGCCTGGGCGCGCTGCGCCTGAAGCGCCTGGACCACCTGATCGTAACGGGCCGCCTCCGCCTCCTCGTTGTGCCGCTCGACGCGGCTCTTCGCCTTTCGATCGGCGCCCTCGCCCAGCGAGTAGTTGACCGAGAGTCCCACGGCCCAGTTCGGCGTGTCGGGAAGCGCGCCGTGACCGCCGTCGGCCGAGGGCTGGCCGTTGGCGAGGAATCCGCTGCCGCGATCGGAAGCGGCGGCTTGCAGCAACAGGTGTGGGCGACCGAGGGAGCTTGCTGCCAGACGCCGGGCGCTTGCGCCGGCCGCCGCGGCGCGTGCTTGCGCGGCACGGATCGCCGGATAGCACGAGCGCGCGCGCGCGACGGCGGCCAGGACATCCAGCGCGACGGGAGGCGAGTCTGCCGCGTTCGCTGGCATCGAGGCCACCATGGCCGCGAGCGCGAGCAGAGCCACCGCGGGTCCGGCGAGTCGCGTGCGGTTCAGGCGCGCCTCCTTCCGGAACCGGGCTTGGGCTCGCGGGCGGCCGGACGTCGTCCTCGGCATACCGGCGCCCGTCGGTTCGGGCCGATCACGACCTCCTCGTGAAGCTGGGTGATGAACTCCCGAAGTTGCTCGAGGACGGCTTGGCCGGCCGGCGTGATCCGCAAGTAGCGGCGGGCCCTGGCCGTCGCGCCTGGCGTGGCGCGCAGCCAGCCGTTTCGTTGCATGCGGGCGAGGATCGGGTAGAGCGTGCCCGGGCTGAGCTTGTGTCCGTGCTCGGCGAGCTCGTTCAACAGCCACAGTCCGTAGATCGGTCCCGAGGCCGCGTGGTGAAGGATGTGGACCTTCCAGAACGAAAGCAGGATTTCTCTTGTGACAGGCGTCATATCGGAAAGCGAAAACGAGCGCCGGAAAGCTTGCATCGAGACCACTCGCGCGTCAACCGCGACCGCGCGGGAACCTCACGACACCGGCCAGTCTTCATGCCTCGATATCGGCGAGCCAATCCGAGATTATCGGACGCATCTTGGCTAGAAGAATCGACGGAATCTGCCGGAACGGACGGGCGCGGTGGGATCGCAGACGATCCGGTCCAGTTTCCTGGAACACTCGGGCCAAAGATGGTCCCTCTGGAATCGGCACCCTTGCCAGGTGCCCAGCTGGGGTTCGGCTCGACAGCGTCTTACCGGCTTCGGCCAGTGCATCCATCCAGTCGGTGTTGCCTTCGGATGGCATAGGCGCGGAGACGAGAGGTCACTCGAGTGGCTACGGAGAAGATGGGCGAGGCTGTCGTGAAGTCGGGGCGCGTCGCGCCACGCGACGCCGGCCGGCCAAAGGCGGAACGTGATCCGTTCCCGGTCACTGCGACCTTGGCGCGGAGATGAGCAGCTTGAGCACAATGCCTGCCACGAGCAGCGCGTCAGCCATTGCCCGATGTTGCTGTGGTTCGGCGGTGACACCGAGCTTCCATGCCACGGTTTCTAGTCGGTAGTCCCAGAGGCCCGGAACGTAGCGCCGGGCGAGTGTTCGCGTGCACATGACGGGCGCGGTCAGTCTTGGCAGTCGGGCTCGATCCAGCTCGCCGTTGATCATGCGCACGTCGAAGCTAGCGTTGTGGGCGATGAGCGTGGCGCCGCCGGCGAACTCCAGGAATCGGCCGATGGCCTGGGGTGCGCGCGGCTGGCCCCGGACCATCCGGTCCGTGATGCCATGAATCGCCATCGCTGGCCTGGGAATGGCACAGCCCGGGTCGATCAGCGTGGCGAAGCGGCCCACTTCCCGGCCGTTCTCGTACCGAATCGCCGCCAGCTCGACGATGCGGCTCAGCGAGTCCAGGCCCGTGGTCTCGGTGTCGAACGCGACGAAACAGGCCTCCGGTCCGGCCTCGTTCGCCAACGCTCCGCGCTTCGCGGGTCGGTGGTTGCTCTTGACGACTCTCGCCGGTGCTGCTGGCATGCTCCTACCTCCCAAGTTGTGCCGCTGGCTCCGTTGCATCTTCCGAGGTGTGACGTCCGGAGGATAGCAGATGCGGGGGGGGCGATGTCTGACAGGCGGCCATAAACCGGAGTGCGCCATCCCAACCTGACATGAGGAGGCACTTCGCACTCATCGCATCTTTTTCTTGGCAGCCGGCAGGGCGGCCTCCGCCCGAACCTCGCGCGCTGCGCTGCGAAGCTCGCGCAGAATCTCCCATTCGATCTGTCGTGCGTCGGGAAGCTTGTCGGCGATCTCTGGTGGCAATTGCTTCGTTAGCCGGTACTCTGCAACACCGACGGGCTTGTCCAGACCGCGCAACGCATACTCGACATCCACCCTGTCTCGGTCTGCGCACAGGATGAGCCCGATGCTCGGATTTTCGTCGGGCTGGCGCACGAGATCGTCGAGCAGGTTCAGCAGGTTCCTTGACCCGAGCCATGATGATCAGGTTCTGGCCCCAGGGGATTTCTCCAACGAGTTGTTGGAGATCTGCGTGCTCCCGGTAAGCCAAGTAGAATTGCCTCATGTACCACAGATTTTGCGTCGAGAAACCCTGGCTGCCCGGGAACTCGGCGCGCAAGTCCCGAGACAGCCTCTCGACGACGGACCTGCCCCAGCCCTCGCTCGCCTGCCGCTCGGCGATCTCCCGCCCAATATGCCAGCAGAGGTCGATGAGTTCCCGGTTGGCGGCGCGGAAAGCGCGGAGACGGCTTTCGGCGACTCGCACCTTGATTGAAGACAGCAGAGCGGCGTAGTCAGCGGCTTCGTGGGAGAGGGCGTCGAAAAAAGGCGCGCGCAGAAAGCCGCCAGACCGACCTGAGGAGTCGAAGCTCTGCCTGCGGCTGTTCTTCGTTGTTTTCACGGTGTCGGCTCCTTGACCGGTGTGGAGTTGATTCCTTTCAGATTCTCGATGAGCCGGCGCTTCCTTACGAGGAAGTCCCCGGCGGGCGCCCGGGCGAGAGGTCTTCATATTGTCGCCGTTCGAGAGCCCGGCAAGGTCGCTAACAAGAGCGGCTGGGCTGGCGGCGCGGTGTTCGAGGACTCTCTCGATGTACACGTGCTCGAAGTCGCGGAGATGCAGTTCGGCCACCCGAGCGCCAAAGCTCTTCACGACTCCCCGGACTCGCGCGGCATTTTCGGGCCAGGGCACCCGAAGGCATCGAGCTCGAAAGTCGGCATCAGGACGCCTTTGGCCCTGACTGAGTGATACTCCACGACGAGAGCCTCAGCCCTTTGGCTAACAGCGCGGCCAACGCGTCTCTGAAATCCGAACTCCACGTCGGAATTCTACCGCATGCGAACCACGAGATATCCGACCTAGCACTGCCTCTCGAGCCAGATGGAAGGAACCGCGGGGGCGGCGCAGGTGATTCGCGACACGCGCCGAGATGCGCGGGAGGCTGTTCATGAGCGCGAAGACGAGTGGTGGGCGGGGCGTGTGGAACGTGACGCGGGCATTGGTATCGCTGGCGTTGGTATGCGGCGTGGTCCTCGCGGCAGGGGGGAGTGCGGCGTCAGCGCAGCCGGCGCCGTTCTCGGTGAGCGGGAGCGTACCGAGCACGTGGGGGTGGGTGAGGAGGGCGATGCCGGGGCCGGTGGAACGCTGGCATCCTGGGCTTGCCTATGACAGCGCGAGGGCTCGCGTCGTGCTATTTGGGGGCGAGACCGGCTCTGGAGGCATTCCTCTCAATGACACGTGGGAGTGGGACGGAACGAACTGGACGCAGAAACAAGCAGACACTATCTCACCGGCCGCCAATCAGCCGAGCCAGCGCTATTTGCACCGCATGGCCTACGACGCGGCACGGGGTCGTGTGGTGCTTTTCGGAGGAACCACGGCGAACAGTGCCAGGCTCCTCAATGACACGTGGGAGTGGGACGGAACGAGCTGGACGCAGAAACAAGCAGACACTATCTCACCGGCCGCCAACCAGCCAAGCCAGCGAGGTGCCCATGCATTGGCCTACGACACCGCGCGACAGCGTGTAGTGTTGTTCGGCGGATACCCTGGCGACGGGTATCTCAACGATACTTGGGAGTGGGATGGGACAACGTGGGCTCGAAAGCAGCCGAACACTGGGAGTCCGGGGTCCAATCAGCCAAGCCAGCGCCTGCATCACGGGCTGGTGAATGACATCGCGCGCAGCCGACTGGTGCTGTTCGGAGGCTCTGACAGCGGCGGCCGACTCAACGATACCTGGGAATGGGACGGGACGAGTTGGACGCAGAAGCAACCGAACACTTCCACTCCGGGACTCAATCAGCCCGGCCAGCGACGCATGCACGCCCTCGCCTATGACTCGGCCCGGACTCGCACGGTGCTGTTCGCCGGCAACGTGAGCGCAACTGGCACGGCCCTGAACGACACCTGGGAGTACGACGGGACGAACTGGACGCAGAAGACGCCCAACGGGCAGCCGACGGCACCGTCGGCGAGGATAAGCGGCAGACTCATCTACGACGAAGCGCGTCGCAAATCGGTGTTGTTCGGAGGTAGCCGTAGCGATGGCACCTTTCTGGGTGATACTTGGGAGTGGGATGGAGTCCAATGGTCGCAGCGGTCAGGTACATCGCCACCAGCTCGATCTGCGGCAGGCTTCTCCTTCGATCGCAGTCGAACCCGCGCCGTGACGTTCGGAGGAATCTCGGGCAGCGGTATCATCCAGGACACCTGGGAGTTTGATGGCACCACCTGGCTGGACAGAGCCATCCCACCTGCATCCTCTCCGGTTTCTCGTCGCTCCTTCGGAATGGCGTTCGACGCTGCAAGGGCCGAGGTCGTCATCTTTGGCGGAACGTTGGGCAGCGGATCCCGGGGCACCGATACATGGGCCTACAACGGAACTGCGTGGACACAGCGTTCCTCGACCGGTCCCGAGAACTTGACCGACGTCAACATGGGATACGACGCCAGAAGGGGTCGAACCATTCTGTTCGGTGGCTATCCAGGCCCCACCTCGATCGCAGACACGTGGGAGTGGGATGGGGCCATCTGGACCAAACGGAGTCCGTCGACTTCTCCCCCCGATCGGCACGGAACGGAGCTCGCTTACGATTCCGTGCGCGAGCGGCTTGTGCTGTTTGGAGGGAACAGAGACACGTTCTGCGGCGCTGATACGTGGGCGTGGGATGGGACGACTTGGTCCCAGTGGATACCGGTGAAGAGCCCTTCGCCAAGGACTGAACACGGCCTCGCTTACGACCGTGCTCGAACATGCCTGGTATTGTTCGGCGGGCGCAATTTCTCATCAACTCTCGGGATCGATATTGCCATGGACGACACCTGGGAGCTCCCCTCCAACCGCCCCCCTCGCGTCACGGCGTCCTTCTCGCCAGCCACCCCCACCCCCGGCCAGACCAACACGCACGCAGCCGCCTTCACCGACCCCCACGCCGACACACCCACCTACCGCTGGTTCCAGACTTACGGCCCGCCCGTCAACCTCAATGGAGCCAGTGCATCCGTTGCCACCTTCACGCCTGCCGCCGCCGGCGCCTACGGCTTCGAAGTCACCGCCGATGACGGTCGCGGCGGGGTCGCCTACGCGCTGGGCACCGTCACCGTCAACCGGCCACCCTTGGCCAACGCCGGCGCCGCCCAGACCGTCACCCCGCTGACTGTCGCCACCCTCGATGGCCGCGTCAGCTCCGACCCCGACAACGATCCGCTCACCTACCAGTGGGCCGCCACCGCCGCTCCCGTCGCCCTCGGCTCGCTCACGCTCACTTCCCCCACGAGCAGCCTCGCCCGCTTCCAGCCGTCCGCCACCGGCAGCTATCGCTTCCGGCTCACCGTCGCCGATGGCCACGGCGCCAGCTCGGCAGCCTCCGCAACCGTCGAGGTTGTCGCCGGCCAGCCGCTACGCCTGCTCTTCACCCGCGCCACCAATCCCGCGGGCGCCCGCAACTACATAGCGGAGCTCGACGGCTCCAACCCCCGGCCAGTCACGGCCGCCCCCTCCGGCGGACCCGCGCGCTGGTCCCCGGATCGCCGCAAATTCGCCTACGTTTCCTCCGCCTCGGGGATTACCCGCGTCCACGTCGTCAACGCCGATGGCTCCACCGACCTCGAAGTCGAAAACGACACCTCCCGCGACGACCGGCGCTATCCCGAATGGTCGGCCGACGGCCGCTCGCTATTCTTCGTGGCCGGCACCCGTGGCGCCGGCAACTATGCCACCAACGACTACGTTCTGAAGAAAGTCGATCTGCGTAACGGCACCCTCACGACCGTCCCGACCTTCGCCGGCACCAACGGCCGCAACCTCCGCACCGGACCCCGGCGCTCGCCGGACGGCAGCCGCCTCGTCTACCAGCTTGCGCTGGGCGACGTCGGCCCTCCCGAAGAGCTGCGCATGCTCGATCTCGCCAATGGCAACGACACGCGCCTGTCCTACGACGACGTCGACACCGGCTTCGAGTGGGACCCCGTCTGGTCCCCGGACGGCGCTTCCCTGCTCTTCTTCCCCGCCACTCGCAGCCTCGGAGTCCCACGGCCGGCGCTGCTTCGCCTCTCCGACTTCACTGTGGCCGACCTCCCGATGACGCCGCCCCAGCACACGCAGACGGGAACCTTTCTCCCGGACGGCTCCGGCGTCGTGCTGGCCTCGGTGCCGGGCTCCAACTCGGCCACGCCGACTGTCTTTGGCGCGGGCAAGCTGTTTCGCATGCAGCTCGACGGCCAGGGCCGCCTGCAGCTCACGACAGGCCCCGGCGCCGACACCATGCCGGATCTCGGCGCCCCGCTGGTTCCGAACCTGCCGCCCGTCGCCAGCGCCGGCGCCGCCCAGGCGATCGTCGCCAACCGAAACGTGCCCTACACCGTCACGCTCGACGGCTCCTCGTCCTACGATCCCAACGGCGACCCGCTCGGCTACGCGTGGACCCAGACGGCCGGCCCCGCGGTGAGCCTGCAGAGCGCCTCGTCGGCCTCGCCCAGCTTCACGACGACAGCCACGGGAACGTTCGCGTTCCGGGTCTCGGCCACCGACGGCCGCGGAGGTGTCGCGACAACAACGGCCACGGTCACGGCCACGCTGAACAACCCGCCCACCGCCGACGCGGGGCTCGACTCCACCGTGCCGCCCGGCACGCCCGTGACACTCTGCGTCACAGCCTCCGACCCCGACGGCGATCCTCTGTCGTACGCGTGGGCCCAGAGCGCGGGCCCTCAGCTCTCGATGTCTCCAGGCACAAGCGCCCGCTGCGTCACGGTGACGCCGACGACCCAGGGCAGCTTCACCTTCAGCGTTTCGGCCTTCGACGGCCGCGGCGGCTCGGCGGCCAGCTCCGTCAGCATCACCGTCACCGCTCCGGCCCAGCCCGATATCGTCGCGCTCTCGATCTCCGCGGGCGCCGCCACGGTCGTCGTGAACAAGACGCTGGCGATCGTGGGCTCCGTCAGGAACTCCGGCCCGGCCACTTCGCCCGGCTTCCTCGCCCGTTTCGTGCTCTCACCCGACAATGTCGTGACCACGGGCAATCTGAGCCTCGGCGACGCATCATTCCGCGGCCTGGCGTCAGGCCAGTCGGCCAGCGGCGGAGGCAGCTACGCGATTCCTGCCTCTATTGCACCCCGCAGCTACTTTGTCGGAATGATCGTGGATCCGCTGGGCACGATCGGCGAGATCTCCAAGAGCAACAATACGGCCGTATCGACCTCAACGGTGAGCGTGACTCCACCGCCGGTGCTTCAGCCGAACTTGCGGGTGAACAGCTTCTCGGCCCCGGGCTCGCTCCACCAGGGCGAAGTCTTCACGCCCCCCGCGCTGGTCGTCGAGAACGCCGGCAACCTCGACGTCACGGCCACGTTCTCGGTCGCGTTTTTCGGCACCGACCAATTTGGGCCCCTTTTGCCGCACACTTCGGATCTCTTTCTGCTCTGTAATTCGTGCTTTCCCGTCGCCGATCCCGAAAGTCCGCATCAGCTCAGGCGCGTTGGTCGCGCGACATCATGACAAGCCATGACT
>JACQFU010000050.1 GCA_016199905.1 Candidatus Wallbacteria bacterium | reverse complement strand
TGTCCGATAGGGTGGTATTTGTAGTTCTTGAGCCACTTGTGGATGAGGCCGTAGCGGACTCGATGGACTCCCATGATCCACGGGGCGTCCTCGTAGAAAAGGGCGATCATCTCGTCGATGAGTTTCTTGCGATCGGGGCCGTCGGCCATATTCTTCATTTTGTTGTACAGCTCGTCGTACTTGGGGTTCTTGTAGTTCGACGAGTTGGGGCCGGGCGCCTCGTTGGGGCCGTACAGCAGCTGCAGGAAGTTCTCGGGATCGGGATAGTCCGCCGACCAGGCATAGCCGAAAATCTGCGCGCGCTTGGTCCGCATCTTGGCGTTGAACTCGGGCCAGGTGTTCGAGTTGCACTTGATCTTGATGCCGATCTTCGCCATTTCGCGCTGGAACATCTCGCCGAACTGACGCGCGGTCGTGTCGGCCATCTCCTCCGAGACAAACTCGGGCAGCCCCCTTCCGTCCGGGTATCCGGCGTCGGCAAGCATGGCCTTGGCCTTCTCCACGTTGTACTCGCCCCAGGGATCTTTGCGCTTCTCGTCGTAGCCGAAGATGCCGGGCGGCAGAAGCGACTGGGCGGCCAGCGCACGGCCCGTGTAGAAGAGGTCGATGCGGCGCGGGTTGTTGTATGCGAACGCCATCGCCTTGCGCAGCTTCGCGTTCTTGCCGAGGATCGGGTCTTCCATGTTGAAGGCCGTCATCGTGATGTCGGGCTCGGGAGTCTTGGTCAGGGTGAGCCCCTTCTCCAGAAGCGCCGGTCGCAAGCCACCGGACTTGGCGTCGATGGCGGTCGCGAAGTTGTCCTTCGGAATCCCGCCCGCGTCGAACTCGCCCTTCATCAGCCGCAGCCAAAGCGGTTGGTCCTCGGTGACGATGTTGAGCTCCACACGATCGGCGAACGGGCAGGGCTTGCCGGCATCGTCGAGCAGTCCGGCTTCCTTGTCGCCGGGCTCCGCCGTGGTCGGAAAGGTATCGCCGCGATAGCTCGGGTTCTTCTCGAAGACGATCTTCGAGCCGCGAATCCACTCCTTCACGACGTAGGCTCCGGTGCCGACCGGATGATTCAAAAACTCTTTCGTGTAGGCGTCGACGGCCTCCCGCGCAACCGCCGACGAGAAGACCATCGAGAGCACGTAGAGGAACTGAGGATAGGTCTCCGTCAGTTTCACGACCAGCGTGTTGGGGTCCGTGGCCTGCAGCCCATCGACCTTCATCGCGTAGTCGGTCGGGCCGGTGCCCTTGGATGCCTCGTAGAACTCGTTCAGGCCCTTGATGTGTTTGTCGAAGATCCACCAGCCCGAGGAGTGAAGCTTGTTGTCGGCCAGGCGCTTCCAGGAATAGATCAGGTCCTCGGCCGTCAGATCGCGTCCCTTGCCGTTGGTGGCCTTGAAGCAGGGGTCGTCGGCAAACTTCACGCCCTTCTTGATCTTGAACGTGTACGTCAGGCCGTCCGGACTGATGACCGGCATGCCGTCCGAGAGATTCGGAATCACCCGGTAGGGCCGTTCGAGGTAGGCGTACTGCATCAGTCCCTCGTAGACCTGCGAGGCAGCGGTGTTGGAGTAGAGGTCATCGCTGATGACGGGATCGAACCCCTTCACGTCGGCCTGGGATGCCAGGTGCAGCGTAGTGTCGTCGGCGGCCAGAGCCGGAAACACGAAGGCCACGAATAGAATCGTGGCCACGAGCGTCGATTGGGCCCAGAAACGCATCTGCGTCCTCCTTGGAGCTGATGGGTCGTGATGGGTAGGACGTGGCGATGATAGTATGGCCCTCCGTCGAATTCAAGGACGAGACGGAGCGGGCATGACAGAGGAATCGCTTTCGGCGACTGGCGACACGGGACTGCCGCGGCGGATGGCAGAGTGGTTTCTGCCGCACGGCGATCCGGCGAAACTGGTGCTCGTCTTGATGCTCCTCACCTGCTTCTTCGGGCTCAAGTCGCGATGGATCAACCCGGATAGCGTCGGCTACTACATGTTCATCGTTTCGCCCGTGGTGGATGGCGACTTCGACTACACCAACGACCTGGACCGCTTCGGAGTGGAGCCCGTCTACCGCAAGAACAACTTCCGCCCGGGAGTCGGCGGCCGGCCGATCAATCCCTTCGCAATCGGCTCACCGCTGTTGCTGGCGCCGTTCTTCATGGTTGGGCACCTGCTCGCGGCCACGCTCCGAGCCTTGGGCTGGAGTTCTCAGCCGCTCTGGCAGCTGGATCTCGACGGCCTCTACTACAAGACGCTGATCGTCGGCGATGCGATGATGGCCGCCATGACCCTGTTGCTGCTCCACCGGATGCTGCGCCGGTTGTTCTCGCCCGCTGCCTCGCTCTGGGGGATGCTGCTCTGCTGGTTCGCCACTCCCCTCCCCGCCTACATCTACCTCTACGGAAACCACTCGCACGTGGCCTCGGCCTTCGCAGGCACTCTGGCTTGCGTGCTCTGGCTCGACACGGCCCGGCAGACGACGCCGCGGCACTACCTGTGGCTCGGCATGGCAGCGGGGCTGGCCGGTCTCGTGCGCTGGCAAGACGCCTTGATCCTGGGGCTGGCTTTGTTTCCGTTGGCGCGGCCGCCAAGGTTCCTGCGCTGCCTGAGCGCCGCGGCCGCCGGATTCTGGGCCGTGTTCTCTATACAACTGATCGAGTGGTTGATGAGCCACGGCACGATCTTCGTGCAGCCTCCGGCGCAGGGGTTCATGCAATGGTTTTCTCCCCAGATCGCCGGCATCCTGCTCTCGGCCCGGATGGGGCTCCTCACCTGGCACCCCGTCTTCCTGGTCTCGATCCTGGGCTTCCGGCATCTGTACCGCCGGGACAGAATCGTGGCAGCCGGCGCGGTGGCGATGATCGCGGCGCAGTTCTACGTGAACGCCTGCGTTCCGGATTGGTGGGGCGGCAACAGCTTCGGCCAGCGGCGGATGATGGGCATTCTGCCGCTGCTCGCGCTTCCAATGTCGGCCTTTTACGACGGCACCGTGCGAGGCCCCGGCAGGACGCGCCAGGTGGCCTGGGCTCTGGGAGCTGTCTTGGCGGCCTTCAACTTCCTGCTGTTCTTCCAGTACTACCACCAGGCGGCGTTCTTCGCATCGGGCGTCTTCGACTATCCCGCGATCCTGGCCAACCAGTGGCGCGTTCTGGCGCGCTGGGGCGAGCTGGTGCAGCCGTTCCTCAACGAGACCCTCTGGAGTCAGTTGGCCGGCGTGACCGCGGCTGGCCGGCTGCTGGTGCTGGCTGTGTGGTCGGCGATCTTGGCGGCGGGAATCGCGCTGACGGCGCGAGCGACGCGCGAGGCCGGCCAGCCGACTCAACCCTCCAGGCCCGAAAAAGCTGCGGCTACCGGAGGCTAGCGCGAATCCGTCGTGGACGCGGTCGTCTCGGCGGAGTGTTCTTCGGAGGTCGCGTCGGGCGGGAAGTACTCTTCCTCCTCGCCGGAGGCCGACGTGGTCGGCGCGCTGGCGCCCGCGCTTGCAGACGCCGCCTCCGAGCGGGCCGCGCACGCACCCATGAGCGCCAGGAGCGACCCACCGAGGAACAGCGGAATGACGTGAGCCTTCACTGCGCCGACCGCTGCATCTGCTCGAGTTGGGCCTTGAGCGTCATGTACTCGCGACGGCTGCGATCGAACTTCTCCATCTGACTCGAATCGCGCGAGTACTGCATCATCTGCATATACGCTTGATCCATCCTGGCCTTCAGCTCGCCGGGATCGCTGCCACGGTATCCGGGGACGGCGCTCTGGTCGATTTGCGGACGGTTGTAGCCTGGCGGGTCGGAGGCATTCGGGTAGTTGCCGTTGGAGCGCGGATCGGTTGTTTCCGATCTCGCCTCCAGCCACTCGCGCACTTTGCCGAGAATCCAGGTCGCAGCGTACTGGCCGACGATACCGCCGATGAAGGCGCCGATCGGTCCGCCGAGGGCTGTGCCGATCAGCGTGCCGACGGTGGCGCCGACCGAACCGGTGATCAGGTCCGTCCAGTCCGTGTGGAACAGGTTGCCGCTGCCTAGCTGCCACCCGACGGCCGCGCCGGCAATCGCGGTGAACGTCTTGACGAAGGCGCCGCCCGGGATGAGCGCGCTGGCCAGCATCGATACGCCGAAGCTGCCGGCAGTCCCGCCCCAGAACTCGGCGGTCTTCAACGGCGCTATCGCAGCGCCCCAGTCGATCCGGGCGGGGTCCCAGCCGTTGGCCGTGAGCTGCTGGATCGCGTTCGACGCGACCGTCAGGCCGGCACCGAAGGCGGCCCACTTGGCGGCGCCCATGGCCAGGTTCTTGAGCTGGCCACCGGCGCTGGGGTGGCTCGAGTCGTACTCCGAGATGTCCTTCTCGAGCTGGGTCTTCTTGCCCTCCAGGTCGGTGATCTTCTGGTCGAGCGCTTCCTTGCCCTTCGCCGTCGAGGCGCGGTCGCGATTGAACTTCAGCGTGTCGATCTGGTTCTGGATCGCCGACTTGGTGCCGTAGAGCTCGTTGTAGTACTCGCCCTTGCGGAAGGCCGAATCGTTCTTGATCTCGGTGCCGTCGGCGGCCTTGGTCGTGGCCGGCCCCATGTCCTTGAGAGTTCCGTCGACGCCCTTGGTGTAGACCCGCCCGTTCTCCTCGACAACGCTCCAGGTGTTCTTGGTCGGCGCCTGCATGTTCGAGAGCTTCTCGCCCATGGCCGCGCTGCGGGCCTGCGCGTCGGAGATCTTGCCACCGATCCCGTTGAGCTGGCTTCCCTGGTAGGAGCGTTTGATCGCGCCCGAGAGGTTGCCGATGCTGGGCCGCGCGTGGAGCGGGATGGCAGCCATCCCGCCGACCCCGAGCAAGGTACCCAGATCCTGCCGCAGCCCGTCGTCGCGCACCGAGTAGAGGCGCTGCTTGTCCTTGTCGATCTGCGAGTAGACGTTGCCCAAGTTGCGCCGGAAATCGCCGATGTTGCGGTCGCTGGAGATGACGTATTCCTGCAACCGCTGGACTTCCTTGTCGCGCTGGGCGTACCAAACGTTGGGGTCCGCTCCGGCCGGCGGTTGCGCCGTCTGCAGTTGCTGCAAGCGCGCTCGAGCCGACTGACTGCGCGCGGCCGCGTCGGCCCACCGCTTCTCGAGGTCTTGCTTGAGCGCGACCCGTCCGGCGACGTCGCCTGCGAACTCCTGGTCGTCCTGCGGGCTGAACTGGGCCTCGCCTCGACCGGCGGCCGCCCCGCCATCGCCGTAGTCCTGGGCCATCGCGATCGGGGCCGCAAGCGACGACAGGAAGCTGATCAATACGACGATCGCGACCTGTCGGACGGCTATTTTGTTCAGTCGTGGCACGGGCTTTCGGGAGTCGCCTCTTTTCAGCTCAGCAAAAAGTATAATGACGCTTACGGGACATGACAATCCGGCATGATTTCGGCATGAGCGGTGCGTCATTCCATACTACGGAGCGCGGGGGGCAGGAGTTACCTGGGAGTATCCTGCTCCCGTGAGCTGGAGAGCCCGAGGAGCTGTGGCGCTGACAGCGCTGCTGCTGGTCCTGGCCCAGGTCCGATCGCTACGAAACGAGGCGGCCCGCGAGAAGGGTTTCGCCGTCGTTCTCACCGCCGATACCGGCGGAGTTCTGGTGCCGTGCGAAACTTCCCGCAACGAGCTGGGCGGACTGCCGCGACGGGCCGGGCTCATGGAAGGGTTGCGCAAGCGCGGACCGGTGCTGGTGCTCGACGCCGGCGGCGCGCCGTCGGGCCTGCTGCCGTATGAGCTCACCGCGTTCGAGTACATCCTTCGAGCGGAGATGCTCACCGGCATAGCCGCGCACAACCTGGGCGCTCCCGAGGTAGGGCTCGGCGCCGGCGTCCTGCGACAGATGGCACACGACCTCAAGGTGCCGTTTGTCTCCGCCAACGTCCGGATTGTCGGGGGCAAGCTGTTCGGCCAGCGCTCCCTGGTCACGGACCTGGCCGGCTACACCCTCGGCATCACCGGGGTCACCGCGCCGCCCCCATCCGGCCCCGGCGAGGGCCTGCGGGTCGACGATCCCCGGCAAGCGTTGATGGAAGTGTTGCCCGAGCTGCGGCGGCGTAGCGACGTCATCATCGTGCTTGCCTATCTCGAATCCGCGTCCCTGAAGCTCCTGGCCTCTCAGCTTCCCGAGGCCGATCTCGTGCTGGGAGGGCCGACGGGCAAACCCTTGCCGCCGTCTCGTCAGGGCCGCAAGGTGATCGCCTCCGGGGCGGCCCAGGGCCGTTCGGCGACAGTTCTGCACGTCAAACCGCCGGAGACGCGCGGGCGCCGAGTGAGCTGGACGGGCTCGTTTCAAGAGCTGGTAGAGGGGATGCGCGAGTCCGAGCCAGTCTTGGAAATCGTGCGGGACTTCCAGCGCGAGTTGAAGTGGCGCAACTTCCCGCCGGACAAGACACCGTTCGCGCCGCGGCTGGGCCCTGACCTGCCGGACGGTTTCTTCGCAACCGGACTGGACCGCTGCGTGACCTGCCACCCGGCCGCCGCCCAGACGTGGCTGAAATCGCGTCACGCCGAGGCGACGGCTGCGCTCGGGGACGTGGGGTTTTCGCGCGATCCGTACTGCCTTCAGTGCCATACGACCTGCTACGGATTTCCCGGAGGCTTCGGCCAGCCAAGTCAGGCAGGCCCGCGCAACGACGTGGGATGCGAGAGCTGCCACGGTCCGTCGGAAGCTCACGCGAACCATCCGGGAACGCCCACCGCGTGGACTGCCCGCGAGGCCTGCGCCGCCTGTCACGACGAGGAGAACAGCCCGGGGTTCAGCTACGAGAGCTGGTTCAAGAGGATCGCGCACTAGGTGTCAGGGGGCTGGTAGCAGGTATATGCTCTCGGGCTGATGGGGCGACGTCAGAAAGAACGCGGACGCCGCGGTGCGGCCGCGGAAGAAGGCGGCTCCGGCGAGGGCGCGAGCGGCGGCATCCGCGAGAAACTGGAGCGCTGGCTGCCGGTCGGCCTCGTGACCGGACTGCTGCTTCTGGCCGCCGCGCTGTGGCATGTCCACGAGGAGACCGCGCGGAAGGACGGGTTCTCAGTGCTGCTCACGGGCGACACGGCCGGATGCTTCCTGCCTTTGGGCAGCCCCGGCACTCGGCTGGGAGGGCTGCCGCGTCGCGCCGGACTTGCGGCCAAGCTCCGTGAATCCGGGCCGCTGTTGGCCCTGGACGCAGGCGGCGCCGTTTCCGGCAACCTCCCCTACGATCGGATCGAGATGGAGCACATTTTCCGCGCGGAGGCGCTGCTCGGGATCGCGGCTCACAACCTGGGCGCTCCTGAAGTGGCGCTGGAAGCCGGAACCCTTCGAACCTTGGATCACGACATCGGCATCCCCTTTGTCTCGGCCAACGCTCAGGCTACCGAGATGCCGCCGTTTTCCCAGCGAAGAATCCTGCTGAGGATTGCGGGATGCGATGTCGGCATCACCGGCATCACCACTGCCCCGGCGGGGGGGCCTGTACGGGGCGTCGAGGTGCGTGACGCCAGAAGCGCTCTCCGGGAGCTGTTGCCCGGATTGCGCCACGAGTGCGAAGTGCTCGTCGTCCTGGCGTACGTCGACCTGCCGCAACTGCTCGCGCTCGCAGCGGAGTTTCCTCAGGTCGATCTCTTCCTGGGCGGACCGACCGGGCACCCTTACCCGCCCGCGCTGCACGGAAGGACAGTGGTGGCGGCCGCGACGGACCAGGGCAGGCGGGCTGTGGTTCTGCGCGTAAAACCTCCGGCGGAACCGGGAGGGCCCGTTCGTTGGACAGGCGCGCTTCGCGATCTGGTGGAGGGCCTCCCGGAACCCGAACCCGTGCTGCAGCTCGTCGACGGTTACAGGAAAGTCCTGGCGGCGAAGGACATGGAACCTGGCGAGACCCCGTTCATGCCCCGGCTGCGCGCCATTCCGGGTCTCTTCGTTGCAGGCTCGGATCGGTGCATTCCCTGCCACTCCGAGGCGGCCGCTGCCTGGCTCGCTTCACGTCATTCCGAGGCGGGCGGGGCCCTCGCCAGAGACGGCCTGGTGAACGACCCGCAGTGCCTCCGCTGCCACTCCACCTGCTACGGCTATCCCGGAGGTTTCGCCCGGCCCTCGGCCTCGTCGACCTTGCGCGCCGTCGGTTGCGAGAGCTGCCACGGACCTTCGGCCAGCCACGCCGAGCAGCCGACCCGGCACACGCCCTGGGATGCGAGGACCACCTGTATCTCGTGCCACGATGCCGACAACAGCCCCCGCTTCGAGCTCGAGTCCTACCAAGCCCGAATCGAGCACCGGCGGCGCTGAACAAGAGCCCGTTTGAGGCAAGCACCTCCTCGGTTCGCGGATGACTTGCGCGGACCACGGCCACCGTCTACTGTTGCCCTGGTGCGTGGCACGATCTTCGGACTCCTCCTGTTTCCGGCGTTGGCCTGGACGGCATCGGCCGGCGAGGCGCCGGAACCGGTGTCGGTCATCGGCAAGGCCGATCGCATCGATCTGAGCGCGAATCTGGTCCCGGGCAAGGTGACGATCTTCGAGTTCTTCAGTCACTGGTGCCCGTCTTGCGCCACCTCGACGCCGACGGTCGAGAGGCTGGCGCGCGAGTACCCGGACTTCGTCCTGAGGAAGATCGACATCAACCGCGAAGGCGTCGTGGGCGCCGATTTCGACTCGCCCGTGGCCCAGCAGTACGGGCTTTCGGCGATCCCGCACTTCAAGATCTACGACTCTACCGGCAAGTTCCGGGCGGAGGGGCGCGAAGCCTACCACCAGGTGCTTCTCTGGCACTGGTACTTCGTAGAAAAGCATGGCAAAC
>JACQFU010000097.1 GCA_016199905.1 Candidatus Wallbacteria bacterium | reverse complement strand
TTGTCTCTGGAGACGATGAACGGGATGCGGCCCGGATAGAGCACGTTGACGAAGACGATGTCCGTGTCGCCGAGGTAGTCTATCGACTGTTCCTCGAGCCAGGCACGCGCCTCCTCCTCATTGCGCTGATCGACGAACGTCACGATGCAGAGCCGGCCGGCATACTCGGCAAGCGACACTCGCCGGCCGTAGAGGTCGTTCTGCCGGAAGTCGGGCGCCACCTGGTAGTCGAAGACTCGGTCCAACCTGTCGACGAAGCCGTTGACCGCGTCGAGCAGCCCTGCGTTGCTGGCAAGCTCCTGGGCCGCGGCGGTCGATGAGAGCGACAGCGCGGCGGCGGCGGCGGCCACCAGCCGGGTCCTCGTGCCCCTCTTGTTCATCATGGAAACCATTGCACCTCTCGCCGCTGATCGCCCGCATGGACAGCCGGTCGGCCGATTGACACTCCTCAACTCCGATGCTAGATTGGAGCGGCCGCCAGGCGCAGCTAACATCCTTATCGGAATGGCTGCGTCCAGCCATAATTCGGAACCCGAAACGAGCGAGATGGTCCGCAAGAGAAGTCTGGCCCGGCAAGTGGCCATGAAGGTCTTGTTCCAGGTTGCTCTTGTGGAGACCGACGTGCAGGAGGCGCTGGAGTACTTCCGCGAGGATCTCGACCTCGACAGCAGCGTCATGTCGTTTGCGCGGGAGCTGGTCGAGGGCACGAAGCTCCACAGCGAGGAGATCGACAAGCTCTTGCGCGAGTATCTGGAGAAGTGGGACCTGGATCGCATCGGAAACGTCGAAAAGGCCATTTTGCGATTGGGCACCTTCGAACTGCTCTACCGGGGGGAGATCCCGCCGAGCGTCACGATTAACGAAGCCGTCGAGCTGTCTAAGGAATACAGCTCGCTATCCGCCGGGAAGTTCATCAATGGTGTGCTCGACCGGGTCGCCAAGAAGCATGCGCCGGCCAAGGCGGGGTGATTCCGCCCGGCCGGGCTCGCGGTCGCGTCGGTAGATTGAATCTGCAGGGTCCAGCCCCTCGGGGCGGGCGCCCGGCCCGAAACTTTGACCATCGCCTCACCGAACGTCCTGAAACTTCTCGTCGACAGTGCGCTCGACGACTACCGCGTCCCCCTCGCGGAGATACGAGCACGGGCGCCGCTCGAGGTCGAGTGGTTGCGTTCGGGCGAGGAAGTGCAACCCGGTCGGTTCCACCTGGTACTGCTGGCTCGCAGCCCGGCGAACGAAAAGATTGCGGAGGTGTTTGGCGAGCGAGTGTTTCTCGTAGGGGGCGCGCCGGGCCCCCGGGTGCTGCCGGCCCGGCCGGAGGTGCACTCTCTGGAGACCATCCTGGCGCTGAGCCGGGAGCTGCTGGAGCGCGAGCAACAGGTTGCCGACTCCAGGGCTTTGCTCTCGGACTTGAGCTTGATGAGCCGGCTGACCGGTCTGGAAGAGAAGGTGGAGTGCGTTGGGTCGACGGTCATGAACGTGACGCGGTCGTCCTCGGCCAGGCTGCTCCTGGTCGAGTCCGACGGCAGTTACGCCGCGCTTGGGAACGATCGACGCCCCACCCCGGTGGAGCTCCAGCCGGAGTCGTTCGTGTCCGAAATCGCGCGACGCCGCAAGAGCCTGATCGTTCCGGACGACACCGCCGCTGCCGACCCCTTCATTGCCGCCATTGGCACGCCGGGCAAACCCGGCCACGCCTTGGCCATCTGCCTGATCAGCGAGGGGCGTCTGGTGGGGTTGTTGATTGCCTGCCGTCCCGCCGAGGAGCCGTCCTACAACCAGGACGACCTCTCCCAGGCTCTGGTCATCGGCAGCGCGGCTGCCATCGCCATCGACAACCTGCGACTCTATCGCGAGGTTCGCGAATCCTACGACCGACTGGTCCACACGCAGAAGCAACTGCTTCAGGTCGAGAAGCTGTCGTCCCTCGGCCAGCTCTCCGCCGGCATTGCCCACGAGATCAACAACCCCCTGTTCGTCATCATGGGGAATCTGGAGCTGGCCATCGAGCGAGTCGAGGGCCGTCTGAAGGAGTACCTGAAAAAGGCGCTCACCAACGCCGACCGCATCAAGAAGATCGTCTTCGACTTGCGCGAGTTCTACGCGCCCTCGCGCAACCTGTTCGTCGAGCTGGACATCAACCGCATCATCGAGAACGCCGTCCCCATCGTCAGTCTGCAGTCGCAGGCCGGCAAGGTCGGTTTCGATCTGAAGCTGGGCGAGGCGCTCCCGTCGATTCGCGGCGACGATAACCAGCTTCTGCAGGTCATGACGAATCTGCTGTTGAACGCCGTGCAAGCGATGCCCGAAGGCGGGCAGGTGTCGGTCGATTCCCACTACGAGTCCGGGATGGTCGTCATCTCCGTGAGCGATACCGGAGTCGGAATCCCGCCGGAGCATTTGAGTCGGGTCTTCGATCCGTTCTTCACGACCAAGCGCGACTGGACAGGGACGGGGCTGGGCCTGTCGGTGACCCACACGATCGTCGAGAACCATCACGGCCACATCGAAGTGCAGAGCATCGTGGGCGCCGGCACGACGTTCCGGGTGCGGCTCCCCGCCGTCCCGACCGCCTCCGCCTCCGTGACGGAAGAGGGCCCGACCACGAGAACGGCTCCCATCATCGAGAACAAGGCGCTGCGCGTGCTGGTCGTCGACGACGACGAGCACATCCGCGAGTACATTCAGACCGTGCTCTCCGACAGCGGCGTCGGCAGCGACGCCGCGGCCAGCGCGTCCGAGGCGATGAAGATGGCGGGCGGAAAACCCTACGACCTGATCTTCCTGGACAACAAGATGCCCGGAAAAAGCGGCCTGGAGTGCGTTGGGGACCTGCGCGTCCAGAACCCGTCCTCCAAGGTCGTGCTGCTCACCGGCACCGTCACCGTCGAAGAGGACGAGATGCGCCAGCTCGGCTTCTGGGGAATGCTGCGCAAGCCCTGCTCGTGCAACGACATCCTCGACGTGGTGAAGCGCGTGGCGGATCGGTAGAGAACCCCGGCGGGCTCCAACCGCCGTTCAGATGAAATCCCGGAACAGCTCGGCGCGCGGGCGCGGGATGATCTGTTTGGAGACCAGCATACCCAGCTCGCCGATGGCGGCAGCGCCGGCCTCGACGGCGGCGGTCACGGCTGCCACGTCGCCCGTCAGCAGCATGTAGGCCTTGCCCCCGATCGCCATCGCGGCGTGCAAGCGGAAGAGCGTCACTTCCGCGGTCTTCACGGCTGCGTCGGCTCCCTGAATCCCGGCCACGACGCTGAACGACTCGAGGATGCCCATCGCGCCCACCTCGGCGCTCTTGAGCTCCACGGTCCCGGCGAGTGCCGGGAAGACCTGCGGGTGCACGTTCGGAATGACCAGTCGATCGATGAGCCCGCGTCCGGCCGCCGCGGCTCCGTTGGCGACGCTCGCCTCGACGGCGGCCACGTCGCCGCCGCACAGGACCATGTACTTCCCCGAGCAGATAGTCCGGGCCACCAGCAGCTTCACATCGGCTGCCTTGAGCATCGCGTCCTGCACGGTGTAACCCGTGGCGATGCTGGAGAGTTCGATCATACCGATGGCGTTGTAGATGTCGGGCACGGTGGGCTCCTGAGACTCGAGGCTCGTTCTAGCTCGGGACGATCACGATCGGACCGCCGGCAGCTTGCACGGTGCCGGCGACGGGGGCGTGGATGGGGGCGCCGAGCTTGCCGGCTGGAATGCTTCCCAGGACGTCGCCCTCCTGGACGCGCTGGCCGGCGGTGACGGCGGCGACGGCGGGGACTCCGACGTGCTGCTGGAGCGGCACGGTGAAGGACGCGCTGCGAACGGACTCCTCGATCAGCGGTCCCTTGTTGACGAAACGGTCGATGCCCAGTTTCAGCATCAGCTTGCCGAGGGGGATGTGGCGATAGCTCTCCATCGGATGAGTGACACTGGACTGCGGCCCCAGCTCCTCCTTGGGCCAAGACATTCCGGCGGCGCGCAGCTCTTTCTTCCCCTGGACGCAAGCGTTGCGCGGGTCCAGATCCTCGGGGCAGGCGTAGAGCGTGCACAGGTTGCACTCGCAGCAGAACTGCGTGCCCAGGATCATCCTCTGGCCCACCTCGTGGAAGCCGAGGTTGCGCATCGCCAGGTGCGGCTCGAT
>JACQFU010000049.1 GCA_016199905.1 Candidatus Wallbacteria bacterium | reverse complement strand
CGGCGAGATGGTGCTCGGCGCGCGCGATATCGAGCGGCAATCGCACTTCAGCCCGCTGAAGAAGGCGCTGCAGCGGCTGGGAAGCCGAATCGTGAGCCGCGCCGCATCGGTCGACGTCCCCGATGCGACCACCGGCTTCCGAGCGCTGTCCCGGTCGGCGGCGATGCGGCTCTTCGTTCACTCCGAGTTCAGCTACACCCTCGAGACCATCATCCAGGCAGGCCGCAATCGCATCCCCATCGAGTCCGTTTCGATCCGGACCAATCCCAAGACGCGCGATTCCCGCCTGTTCCGCAGCATCCCCGCCTACCTGAAGCGCTCTGCCGGCACCATCCTGCGGATCGCGGCGATGTACGAGCCGCTGAAGGTGTTCTTCTACGCCGGCAGCCTGTTCCTGGCGGCCGGCTCTCTGCTCTTCCTGCGCTTCCTCTACTTCTGGGCAGTCTTCGGACACAGCGGACACATCCAGTCCTTGATCCTCGCCGCAGTGCTCCTGGTGGTCGGATTCCAGATCGTGATGATGGGTCTGATGGCCGATCTCATCGCCGCCAATCGCAGGCTGCTGGAGGAGCTGATCTACCGCGTGAGGCGCCAGGAGCTCGACAAGTGAAGGGGGAAACGCGGCCGACGGCTCTCTTGCACGCGCAATCCGGAGAGCTGCGCTCGCATCGATCGACCGTCGCGCCACGTCTGCTCTGCCTGCTGCTCCTGCTGCTCTCGTCCTCATCCACGGCCGGCGAGCTCGACGGACGCGTTGTCGTGCTCGATCCGGGGCACGGCGGCTCGGCTTCCGGGATGGTCGGACCCGGCGGGACGCGAGAAGCCGACATGAACCTAGCCGTCGCTCGACAGCTGGCTACGATGCTCTCTGCCGAGGGCGCTCGCGTGCTGATGACGCGGACCGCCGACGGCGACCTGCTGGCGCAGCCCGCCCCGCTCAAGGACGAGCTGCGCGCCCGCGCCGTTCTGGCCGAGCGCGCCGCGGCCGATCTGTTCGTCAGCCTGCACCACAACGCCACGCCGGACGTCTCGTCTCCACGAGACCTGCTGGCGCGGAACCGCAGCGAGGCCTACTTCAAAATGGAGGACCCCGCCAGCGGCGAGCTCGGCGCCCGGCTGCTGAGTGCCTTGAAACCTCTCACCCACTCCAGCCGCAACCAGTTGTTTCCCTCCAACTTTGCCGTGCTGCGAAACAATGCCCGGCCCGCGACGCTGGGAGAACCGTTCTATCTCTCCATCGATCTCTTCGAGCGTTACGGCTCCGACCCTCGATTTCCGGGCGTCGAAGCCGCCCTCTACCAGCGGGCGGTCGACGCGTTCCTCGGTGAAGGCGGAAGGCCGCAGTTGCGATTGACCGCACCTTATCCGGGGGAGGTCCTGACTGGGCGCGACCTGGTGGTTGCGGGCGAGCGCCTTCCTGCGCATCGGCAAGAAGGCCGGACAACCCCGGCACGTGACGCCAAGCTGCTTTTCAGGCTCGATGGAAAGGCAGCGGAGCCCTCCGTGGACTGGCTCTCGCCTTTGCGGTTCGTCGCGCGGTTCCCGCGGATCTCTTCCGGCCCGCACGAGTTGCGCGTTTTCGCCGCCGACTCGCGAGATCGCTGGTCGGCCGCCGAGTCCCGCTCGATGGTGGTGAGCTCGCCCGCAGCCGCCATTGGCCTGGAAGTGCTCCCCCCGACAGGCGATGCTCCCGGCGTGCCGCGGATCGTACGCGTGCGGGTCTCGGATCGCTACGGCCGACTCGTGGCCGACGGCCGCTCCGTTACCGCGACCTGGAGATCCTCCGTCCTCTCTCGTTCCACGACCGCCGGCTACGCCGCCTTCGCCCTGGACGACCGCGAGTTCTCCGAGCTTCGCCTGAGTGCTGGGGCCGCCGTCACATCGGTTGAGCCGCGCGTCGATTCCGGACCGGCCCCGGGACGCTGGATCTGGGTCCACGTTCGAGATGCGGACACCGGACGCCCCGTAGTCGCTTTGTCAGTGGATGGGGCGGGGCGAAGCGCCTACTCCACGGAAGACGGCTTGCTGGTCGCGGAGGCGCGCGCGGGCTCGCGCGTCGCCCGGGCGCCCGGCTACGTCCCGGCACGATTCGAAGTCCGCTCCGGTCCCATCGAGCTGTCGCTTGTCAGCGTTCTCGGCGGCTCCCTTCGCGGGCGCGCCGTGAGCGTGGACGCGTCGGCTTGCGGGTCGGGGACCGCGCTTCTCGACTCCCTGGACGCCGCGCTGGGCGCAGCGGGATGCCGCGCAGAGCGGCGCATCGAGCCCGAGCTCACCGATCGAGTCCGGGCATCCAACGCCCGCTCCGACGATCTCTACCTGTGCCTCCGATCGGCGAAGGGTTCGTCGTCGACGGCGCAGTACTACGCAGCTAGCGCCAAGGGAAAGGCGCTGGCCGCGGCACTGGCTGCCCAGCTGCCCCCCGGAGCCCGGGGCGTGGAATCCGGGGAGTACGTGTTGAGCAACACTTCCGGGACCGCGTTGGTCGTGAATCTCTGCCCGGCGGACCTGGCATCGCCGGCCTCCACAGCCGTCGCCTTCGCGCGTGGTCTCGCAGCCGGGCTCACTGCAGCCGGGTCCGTGAAGGTGCAGAGCAACGTTTCCGGCGGGGCGCTGCCGCTGGCGGCGGGCATCGTCTTGCTGTCGAATGGTACGCTGGGGGTGGCCGGTTCAAGTGAGGTCGCCATCGCCAAGGCGGCAGAGACAAGCCGATGAACGAAGACACTTCCCCCCGTGAAAACCGGGCGGGCCTCGAGCAAGAGCAGGACGATCTGGACGTGCAACTCCGGCGGCTCGGCAGCCGCAGGATACAGTTGTTCCTGATGATGATGCCGTTCCTTGCAGCGCTTTGCTGGACGCTGTTCTACGCCTGCCAGTACACCTTCGACGTCATCAAGTCTCCCGATGCCAACCCGCGGGCGTGGTTCGAGTTGGTTTTCTGGAGCATCATCACCGGCCTCGTGGCGTACGTCGTCTACATCGTCGGGCGCGAGCGAGCTTCAACCGTGTCGCGATTCGAGGACATGGAGAAGCGGCTGGGACGGCTCCGTCGCCGCATGCAGCAACTGGCCATCGAGGAAGCCGGAGTGAAGTCCGAGGGGCCTCACGCCGGGCGCGCCCACCCTTCCGCGCCGTCCCACGCCCAAACTTCCCGCGAAGCCGCTCCGCGCGCCCCAGCGCACGCCGAACACAACGCTGCTCCTCAGGGGGCGGCCGGCCATAGACCGCCGGATCGCGGTCCCATCGTGCTCGACCTGGACGCCGCCACGGACACGAAGGAGTGCCCGATGTGCGCCGAGACCGTCCGGGCCAAGGCAAAGATCTGCCGCTACTGCCGCCACGAGTTCGACGCGACGGCCGGGTGATCGCTACCTGCCAGGGCCGTGCTTGGAGATGGTGAAGACGTTGTCGCTGTACCGGCGCACCATCGCCGAGCGGACCTTCATTGCGATGATTGGATTGGCTTCCAGGAAGCCGAGGAACGCCTGTTTGCGGATCTTCAGCAGTGACGAACGTTCCATTGTAAAAGCGGAGGCGGAGCGCGGCGAATCCTTCATCACGCCCATCTCTCCGAAAAAATCGCCTTCCCGCAGGTAGGCGAGGACCTTCTGCGGTTGGCCCGGCACCTCTTTGACGATCTTGACCGATCCGGATTTGATCACGTAGAACGCGTCGGAGGCGTCGCCCTCGCGAAAGATGCGAAAATCGCCCAGCACCATTTCCTCACGCACGACCTCTTCGAGCTTCTTGATCTCGACCTCGTCGAGGTCCGTGAAGAGAGCAATCTGATTGAGCGTGATCTCATGGTTCATGCCGGGAAGGGAGACCCGGAAACGGCTCTCCCGAGCGAATTCTAGCACGGGCCGAGGCCGGCGACAACCCGCATGACAAACGGACAATCAGCCATCAGACCTCTCAAGCTGGTCGTCGCCGCGCTCGTCGAACGCGACGGCCGCTACCTGATCGCTCGCCGGCCCCAAGGCAAGCACCTCGGCGGCCTGTGGGAGTTTCCCGGCGGCAAGATGGAGAGCGGAGAGTCTCCCGAGGAGTGCCTGGCCCGCGAGATGGTGGAAGAGCTGGACCTGACCGTCCAGGTCGGCGACATCTTCACCAGCGTCTTTCACCGGTACGACGAGTTCGACTTGCTGATGCTGGTGTTCCGATGCGCCTGCGGCACCGGCGAGCCTCGCGCCCTGCACTGCAGCGAGTTCCGCTGGGCGACGCCCGCCGAGCTGGCGTCGTTTTCTTTTCCTCCCGCCGACGATCCGATCGTGGCTCGGCTGCGGCGGGAGGCGTGACGGTTGTCCGGGCCGCTCAGGGTCCGAACGGGATGCTGTAGGTCTGGACTCGGTTGTTGCGACGGTCCCCTACGATGACGTTGAAGCTCGGGTGAGTCCCTCCTACGCCGGGGACGAACACGCTGAAGACGCCGAAGGGCGTATCGAGCGAGAACGGATCGATCGGCGGGAAGCTCGCGTTGTTGGCCGTGCCGGTAGCAAACGAGGGCTGGCCCAGCACGAAGTCCGCCGGCGCGCCGCTGGCGAGCGCGTCGAAGTTCTTGAAGCGCAGGACGCGGTGCGTGAAGGCGTCGGCGACGAAGAGCGTTCTGGTCGTTATCCAGACACCCTGCGGTTGCGAGAGCGTCGTAGCCGAAATCGAGAGTCCTCCTGAATCGGTTGTGAGACCGGGTTCGCCCAGCGCCACTTGTGCCCCGGCACCCGAACCGGCGATGGCGCTGTTTTCTGCATAGACGAGCACCCGAGCGTTCAACGAGTCGGACACCACCAGCCGACCCGTCGAAGTGTCGACGAAGACACCTTCCGGCGACCGTAGCGAATTCGCCGTCGGCGGACTGACAACGGCAGAGGTGACAAGGCTGGGCTGCCCCACCGCAAGCACAGCCGCGGAGCCACTCGAAGGAAGCGGAGGGCTTGCCGGAGGTGGGGGTTGCGCGTTCACCGCCGTGCTGGTGGTCTTGGCCTCCAGGACGCACACGCGGTTGTTGCCTGTGTCGGCCACGTACACACGCGTGTGCTGCGTAATCGTCGTATCGATTGCGGTCGGGGGCGTGCGCAAGACGCTGGTGATGTCCAGGTAGCTCGTCAACGCCACCGATGCCGGCGCCGAGAAGGTCATCGCGCTGGGAGACACCGGTCCGCTTTCGTCGCTCATCAGGGAGTGGCCGTAGACCAGATCCGCAGACGAGGTAGTGAACTGCGATTGCCCGCTCACGTTCTTGTACACCAGCACGCGGTGGTTCCCGGAATCCGCCACGAATAGCGTGTCGCTGTAGGCGGCCGCAGTCGGCGGAACCAGCAGAAGTCCCCGAGGCGCACTCAAACCGCCGGCAACTCCACCGGTTCCGTTGTTCGGGGTTCTGGACAAGAAGTCTGGCTGGCCGATGCACGCCGCGGGCACCGTGGAGTTGATCGGACTGAACATCAGGATCCGGTTGTTGTCCGTGTCCGACACGAACAGACGGTTTCCGTCGTGAACGGCCGCGAATGGACTGAAGAGCAGGAAGGGAGTCGTCCCACTCGTGTTGGTGGTGGCGTTGGCCGCCGGGTTGGAACCGCCCGCATCGCGCACGACCCAGGTGAAGGACTGCGAGAAGCTGGACGTGATGTTGGTATTCACGTCCGCGCCAATCGCCAAGGCGGTGACGGTGACCGGCTGTGCTCGAGTCGCAGTGTCGAGCGGACTCACCGAGAACACGAACAAGGTCGAGCCGCCCGTGGGTACGGTCGCCAGGCTCGCCGGAGCCGTGACCCGGTACTGGCTGGCCACGGAGTCGGGTCCGATGGCGAAACTCAAGCTCAGTTGCTGAACTCGGAAATCAGCCGTGCCCGCGCTGCTGCTCAACGTGACAGCGACTGCGGCTGGCGAAACCAGGGCAGGTTCGCCGTCGACGCCTGGCGGGCCGGCGGTGGCGATGAAGACATTGCCCGAAGTGGCCGGCGACTGAACCGTGAATCGGGTGACTGCCGCCGAAGTCGCCTCGGTCATGAAGACAGGCGAGCCACCCGACGCAGTCACGCTGACGTCGGCGGAGATGTCCCCGACTGCCGCGGCCTGCGGCGTGATCGGGAAGGTTACGTCCGCGATGCCTCCCTGCTTCGTCACGGGCAGCGCCGGTAACGCTGCCGCGCCGACCAGGAAATTGCTGCTGACGTTGGTGCCCCCTCGGAGCAGCTCGAGCTGACCTCCGTTGACCGTGGCGTCGGCGCCTCCCGTGTTCCGGACGGTGACCGTTACGTTCAAGGTCTGATTCGCCGATACGACGGCTCGATTCGTTCGAGCGCTCAGGATCACGAGGTTCGGCCTCGGGGCCGTGACCACGAACGTGGCGGTCGTGGACGACACGGCCGCCGGCAGCAGCGTCTTGATGTCGCTGGCGGCGACGTTGGGTGTGAGCGTCGTTCGAGTGGTGAAAGCCGCGGCGTCCACGGAGACAAGGAACCGCAACGGAAGGACGTCACCCGCACGGATTACGAAAGGTTGGACGAAGTCCGGAGAGGTCGCCGTGTACTGGGTTGTCACGTCAGAAGCTTGAGTACTGAAAGTGAACGTGATCGACGACACCTGAGCCGAAGCCGAACCGGCTGCGTTCGAAAACGTCAGTGTGAGGGGAACGGAGGTCTCGCCCCGCCCGACCGTGGCCGGCAACACCGGCGCGGCGGTCAATTGCGGGCTCTGCACGACTTGGAAGTGAAAGTCGGACGTTACTTGGCCGCCTCCGCTCGTGTCACCCGAAGGCCGGTTCTTGTCCAGGTAGGTTGCCGTGACGCTCAGCGTGTTCGTGCCCAGTGAGGCGTTGGTGTCGGCAGACAGCGTGAAACCGAAGGTCTGCGTCACTCCGCCTGAGATCTGGGTGATCGAATCCGTACGCGTTACCGTGATGCCCGTGGGGGCGGAGGCCGTGGCGGTGACCGCTACGACCACGGCCGTTGCCGCGGTAGTGGCGTTGGCGACGGCCCAGGTAAACGTCGAGGTGATGTTGGCCGGGGAATGGGTTTCCACCTCCGCATCGGGGTCGCCACTGTCGCGGTTGTCGAGCTTTGTGGGGCCCGACGTCACCGTCGGGGCCGGTTGAATCGAGTAGCCGGCCGCATTGTTCTCATTCGAAGAGACGGAGGGCTGAGTTCCCGCCGCCAGAACGCTGCGATAGGTGACAGTCACCGTTGCCGTATGCGGACCCACGATGGCTCCGCCGCCGACGGTAGCGGTGTACGCGATGAGTGTCGGCACTCCGTTGGCCGGCAGAACCGAGGGCAACGTCGCATTCGCCACGTAGGCGACGTCGCCGGAGCTGTCGGCGATCGTGATTCCCAGAAGCGTCGCCGTCGTCGAGTTGGCGACGGCGTTGGTCAACGGCAGCGTCACGCTGAAGGTCTGTCCCCGGGAAAGCGTCAGCGGCGTCGATGGCAGCTGCAGACTTCCGATGGTCAGGTTCACCGGCGGGTTTTGCACCGTGACGGTGCCCACGTCCCGCTTGAGAGTCCGCGCCCCGTACGTGTCGGTCAACGCCAGCGTCAAAGTCCCAGCCTGGGACGCCAACGTCGCGTCACTGGGTGCCGCGACCGAGAACGTGAACTGTACCGAGCCGTTAGCTGCGATCGACACAGGCGCGATCGACGATGGCGCCGGCGATTGCAGCGTCGCCGTGATCGGCGTCGACCCGTTGAAGGTCAGGGTGGCGGATGTCACGAACGCGGTGCTGCTGTCGCTGTCGCTGGTTAACGTAAAGATCACGAGCTTCGAGCTCGACAGACTCAACGTGGTTCCCGTGCTGATGGCATCAGAGCGCAGCTCTGCGATGTTTGGGAAAGTCGGAGTCCGGTCGTCGATCGACTTCAGGAACGCGGCCAGATCGCTGACCTCTTGCGCCGTCGGCTGGCGATTCAGTCCGCCCGCTGTCGAGTGATTGGTTCCGGCTATGGAGCGAGTGAGGACCTGCTCGACCGTCAGCGCTCGGCCGTTGTGCAGGAAGGGAGGGAAGGCCCAGAACCCGAGCAGCGACGGCGGATTGAACCCGTCGGCCCCCTTGGCAGCGGTGTTGTCCTTGGTCTTCTCGGTCCCGATGAAAGTCCCCACTTTCCGGAGCGTTTCCTGCACCTGACCGGCCTTCACCAGGTTGGTCGTGGGGCTTGGAGGCGGCGGCGAATAGAACCGGCGACTCGAAGTCCAGCCGGACCCGCCGTGACAAGCGGCGCACCCGAACGACCCGAACAGCGCCCGGCCGTTTGTCACGCTGGCCGAGCCGCTCACGGTCGCCCCTCGCGAAGGCGAGATCGGGCTGCGGATGCCGAACTGGAAGTAGTTCTTGATGTCCGTCCAGTTGCTGGCCAGGCCCGAGGTCGTGCTCGAGAGGACGGTGCTGGTGAGCGTATTGGTCGAGCGATTGGAAATCAGACCCGTTGGAGGATTCAAGTTGTTTCCCTGGCCGGTGGCGTTGCTCGAGACCGTGCGGATGTTCACCTCGAAGTCCTCGACCTCGTCGTTGACGGCCGACCAATTGAGAAGACGCTGGTGGGCCGGATTGCTCTTGCTGAAACTGCCGTTGAGCGGCGTCGCCTTCCGCGGGCCGTTGCCGAAGTTCCAGACCACCGAGTCCGTCCAGCCGAACGCGTGGCAGGAGAAGCAACTCCCCCAACCGCCGGAGGACATGCGTTGCCGGGACGTGTCGAAGAGCTCCTCGCCGTGCAGGGCCGAAATCGCCTGTGCGGTCCCGGGCGCCGTCTCTGCCCCCGCCGTGCGAACGATCGTGTTGGCGACGGCGTCCAGCACCGTCACGTTCTGCCCGATGTAGTTGTGCACGAACGCCCGCGCGCCAGTCGGATCGAACACGATACCGCGAGGATTCCTTCCGTTCGCAGGCACCTGCACCACGGTCGTCGCGGTCGGAGTCCCGGAAAGTCCCGTCAGGGACGGGGTGCCGTCGGCCGGATTCAGTTTCATTCTCATGGCCACGTCGCTGGCCGCCGAAAGGACGAAGGCCGCGGTGGTCGTCCGCGAAAACGCCAGGGCCCAAGGCGTGTTCAGAAAGACCTTGGTGTTGGTCGACGTCCCCGCGTTGTGCGTGTCCACCGCTGCGTTCATGTTGAACGTGGCGGTCACTACTTCGCTGTCGGTGCGCGTGTCGAACACGTAAACGAAGGATTGCGTGTTGGTCTTGAAATTCACTGGACCGTCGGGCGACATCCCCGTCGCAGGCACGTATCCATAATTGCCCTTGATGACGACGTCGGAGAGGAAGTTCGGGAAAGCAAAGGTGGGCGTTATCACCGAGGAGACGCCGCCTCCCTCGAAGGCCTTGCGATCGTGAGTGAATCCCGTCAGGTGCGGCGACAGGGTGACCGTCTGGACGATCGTGTTGCTGGCCGACGAGAGGACCGTTATCTTGCCGATGCGTCCCGTGTCGGTGTCGCCCGTGTTGGTCGTGTCGAGGCTGTCGGGCAATTGTCCGTAGAACTGCGTGACGTACACCTTCTCGTCGTCGTCGCGCAGGTTCACGTTGTTGGTGACGGCGACGGCGAACGGAAAGAACTCGCGGCCCGGGAGCGCAATCGTCGCCATTACTCTCTCCGGCTTCGCGGAGAGGTCGAGCACCGAGATCGAGTTGGACATGGCGTTGGCCACGTAGGCGCGCGTGCCATTCGGCGATACGGCAATGCCGCAAGGTTCCGTGCCGACCGCGAGGGTGCGGAGCACGGTCCGGCTGGCGCTGTCGATCACGCTGACCGTTCCGCTGGCGCGGTTGGTCACGTAGACGCTCCTCCCGTTCGGCGAAATGGCCAGGAACGTCGGCTCTGCCTGGACGCTCACGGGACTGCCGATTGTGGTCAAAACGCTTCCGTTCACGCCGAACTTCGTCACGGTGTTCTTGTGGGGGTTGGCTACCCACAACTGCGTTCCGTCCACCGAGATGGCGATGTCGGCCGAGTGTGTCGGTTCCCGGAAGAAGGCCGGCAGCGTCACGATCGCCGAGGCCAGGTTCGAGAAACTGCGCCCCTGGATCGCTCCCGTCTGGGACCTCTCCACCAACGCCAGGACCGCCGTGTAGGTGCCCGGCGGCACGTTGGGCCCCACGGTCACG
>JACQFU010000096.1 GCA_016199905.1 Candidatus Wallbacteria bacterium | reverse complement strand
TGTCGCCTGCCCCATCTCGGTTACCCCGTCCAGGAACAGCGTCCCGCCGTCGGCGGCGCGGATGAGCCCCATGTACTCGTCGAGCGCGCCGCTGAACGAACCCTTGCGGTGGCCGAACAATTCGCTTTCGATCAGCTCCGGCGGCAGGGCCGCGCAATTGACCGGCACGAACGGTCGTTTCGGGTCGCCGGAGCATTCGTGAATCGCGCGCGCCACCAGCTCCTTGCCCGTTCCGCTCTCCCCGCTGACGAGCACGCTGCCGGTTCCCCTGCCGGCCGCGCGCACCTGCTCGATCACCTTCTGGATGGGACGGCTGTGGCCCACGATCCCATGAAAGCTCTCGGGCTGGGGAGCGCCTTCTCGCGGCGGCTCGCCGGGCCGGGTCAAAGTTCGATCGCGCGAGGCAAAGAACGCGTCGGCAAAAAGGATCATCCGGCAGTGGGAGACCTTGTCGAGGATCAGGTACGTGTCGGAGGGCAGCGGCTCGGTCGTCGTTCTCTCGAGCACGCGGGTGGAGGCCTCCTCGAAGAGGTGGAGCACCGCCACCACCTCCGCGTAGCTGACGACCCGCGCCAGATGGGCGCCGGCAGACCGTTCGACCATGGCGAAACGCTCCATGTCGCGAGCGAGCAGCGCCTGCAGCATCTCGTCCAGATCGTTGGCGTAGATCGCCGCCATCGACGCCTCATCGGGCACCCCGCCATCCGGGAACCTCAGCTGGTAGAGCTCGAACCATTCCCGGACCAGCTCGCCACGATTGGCCGCGAGCAACCGCAGCGGTTGACGCAGTGCGTCAATCTCCTCCAGACCGAGGATGTGGAAGAAAATGCTCAAGAGATGCTCGGCGCCCCACTCCATTTTGGACCCGCACAGGGGCGCGGGTCAATGGAAGCCGTCGGGGGCTCGCCGGGATCCGCTCGTCTCACGGCCTCGCTTTCACCAACCGCGCCGTGTCCCGTGCGATGACCAGCTCCTCGTTGGTGGGGATGACCCACACGGCCACCGCGCTGCCGTCGGCCGCCACGCTCTCCTCGGCGTCGCCGGGACACTCCCGGTTCTTGCGTTCGTCCAGACGAACGCCCAGGAACGTCGGGCTTGCCTGCGAGCGCCGCCGCGTAGCTGCCGATGTATTTGCGCAACCGATAGCAGAAGACGTCGACCGCCAGCCGCGCCTGCCGGTTTCCCTGGCCGGCTTCCTCGAGCACCTCTCGCATGTCGGAGCTGACGCCGCTGACGCCGTAGAGGCCGCTGTGCTTGTTCATCATCGTCGTGGCTTGCGAGGGCGACAGCTCCTCCTTGCCCATCACGTGCAGGATCAGCGCCGGGTCCAGGTCGCCGCAGCGAGTGCCCATCACCAGCCCCTCCAGCGGCGTCATGCCCATCGACGTGTCGACCACGCGGCCGTTCCGGATGGCGGCAAGACTGCATCCGTTACCCAGGTGGGCGGTGATGACGCGCTGCTCCTCGGGCCGGGCGCCGCCCGCGGCGGTCAGATATCGCTGATAGACATACGAGTGGCTGGTGCCGTGGAACCCGTAACGGCGGATGCGGTGCCGCTTGTAGAGCACGTAGGGCAGAGCATAGAGAAACGCCCGCTCCGGCATCGTCTGGTGGAATGCCGTGTCGAAGACGGCCACTTGCGGCACGCCGGAGAGCACGCGAGTGCACGCAGAAACACCCCTGAGGTTGTGCGGGTTGTGCAACGGCGCCAGGTCCACACACTCCTTGATCGACGCCAGGACTTTCGCATCGATGAGGGCGCTGCCCGTGAACGCCTCGCCCCCGTGGACGACGCGGTGGCCGACCGCCGCGATCTGCGACCGATCGGTCAGCACGCCGTCGCGATCCCGGTCGGAGAGGATTGCGAGGATCTGTTCCACGGCCTGGCCGTGATCGAGTATGTCCGGGCTCTCCCGGTGCGCCGGTTTGCCCTCGGGCTTGTAGGTCAACGTCGCCTCGGCCATCCCGATGCGGTCGACCAGGCCCGTGGCCAGCGTCTTCTCCTCCTCCATCTCGAACACCTGGAACTTCACGGTGCTGGAGCCGCAGTTGAGCACGAGGACGATCATGGCGTTCCGGGCGCCGCCGAGGGCTGCCCGCTCCCGGCCGGGTCGCTGTAGACAAAAAAGCCCTTTCCACTCTTGATGCCCAGGTGGCCGGCCAGGACCATCTTTCGGAGAAGCGGGCAGGGACGGTACTTCATTTCACCCAGCTCGTGGAAAAGCGACTCCATCCAGAGCAGCACCTGGTCGAGGCCGATGCGGTCCGCCATCCCGAGCGGTCCCATCTCCAGGCCGAACCCCAGCTTCAGCGCGGCGTCGACGTCCCGCGCGCTCGCCACGCCCTCCATCACCATGTGCATCGCCTCGTTGAGCATCGGAACGATGCCCCGGGTGGTGATGTAGCCGGGGTACTCGTTGACCTCGACGCAGGTCTTGCCGAGCACTGCGATGAGCTGCTTGACCGTGCCGAAGGTGTCGTCGGAAGTGGCCAGGCCGCGCACCACTTCCACCACCGGCACGCGGTGGACCGGCGACAAGAAGTGCATGCCAATGGCCCGCTCGGGGTGCTGCAGGACCTGGGAAATCTCCGACACCGACAGCGTCGCCGTGTGGGTGATCTTCACCACATCCGGCCCCAGGATCCGCTCCAGGTCCACGAACACGGCCTGCTTCACGGCCAGCCGCTCCGGCACGGCCTCCACGGCGAGGTCCACGTGTCCGAAGTGCGCCTTGTCCTCGGTGACATGGACCCGGGCCAGGATGGCGCGCTTGTCCGACGTCGTGAGGCCCCACTTGGCTATCTGGGCGTCGAGCTTCGCGCTCAGCTCGCGCTGCACCTGCTGCGCGCGCTCCTCGGAGACCTCCACGAGCACCACGTCGATGCCCGCCGACGCCGCCACCTGGGCGATTCCCTGCCCCATCGTTCCGCCGCCTACAACGGCGATCTTCCTGAAGTGCATGAGCCCTCGAGTGTCCTTTCCCCCGGGTCCTCTCGGACCGCAAGTTGCGTGCCCGCGATCCCGCCGCGCGCGATTCTAGCAGTCTACAAGTCCATGATGCGCTACTATGTCCGGGTGGCATTCGAGGACCCCGCGACATCCGACGATCCCGCGTCGGCTCCGGCGGCCCTGGTGGCTGTCGGCATCGCCGCGACCTTTCTGGCACTGGCTTTCAGCGTCCGGATTCCTCCTGACGTGCCGGCGCCGCGGCCCGTCCCTCCCGACGCGGAGCTGACTGTCGCCCCGGTGAAACGGGAGGCCTTTCCGCCCCTGTCCCCCGAAGTGATGGAGCCGATCGCCAACCAGCTGGACGCCTTGGCCCTCGGTTCGCGCGGGCTCGTCGACTCCATCGGCAAGCACGCCAGGGCCAAGCACCTCCTGGCGGGTTCGGGCCAGCAGACGCGGCTGGCCGTCGAGATGGAGCTGACCGACCACGGCGTTACGACCGCTCTGGCTCGCACCAGGCGCCTGGCACCGGGAATCGTGCAGATGCCCTGGAGCGATCGTCCATCCCGCCAGAACGCCGTGTCGGGACTGTTGCGTTTCACCGTGCTCGACCGACTGCTGGAAGTCCTGGGGCTGACCTGCAAGAGCGGCGCCCGAGAGCTCCTCGACCCGCAGGACTTTCGCATCCGTAAACTGGACGCGCTGCCCGACGAGGGCCGGGAGATCAGCTTCGTGCTTCCCCAGCCCGTGCTCTTGCAGACCGGCATCGACACGTTCGGCCAGGACTCTCCTCCGCCGAAGCCCGGCCCCTCACAATCGGAGGTGCGCGGCAGCGTGGACATCTCCGACCCGTCGACCTTCCGGCGCGCCGAGTTGGCGATCCGCCTGGCGGCGTTCAGCCGGGAAAGCCTGCTGGAGTTCAGTTTCCGCTGGAAAGACGACTCCCTGACTATCCCGTTCTGGTCCGACGGCGCCGAGGGCAACCGGAAGACCTGGCTGGTGCAGAGCTTCGACCCCTCGCTTCTGCGGCCGGGGCGCTTCCCCGTCCGGCTGCGATGCCAGTTGCTGCCGGGCTCGAGGAAGCCGTCCGACGTTCGCGTGGAACAGGTCGTCTTGCGCCTGCTGCGCTAGTCTCTGGCAATGCCGCGCTGCGCCTAGCTGCCGTTGGCTTCGTCGCCGTGGCGGCGCAGCTTGAACCCGACGAACTCGAGGACTTCCTTCTTCTCGCGCTGGCCCAGTTTCTGGAAGTGGCGAAGCAACGCCTCTTCCTCGGCCGTGAGCAGCTCGCCGCGCGGCTTGTCCTTGAAGCCGCGGAACGCGACTTTCCGGAACGCCGCGGCCTCTTCGGAGCTCAACTTCGACTCCGCATAAGCCTCGAGCATCTGAACTTTGGGAATGCTCAGGGCTGCCGTGAGCCTGTCCCGGAAGCGCTCGGATCGGGGGACCGCCTGACCCAGCTCGATCTTCGAGATGTAGTTCTGCGACACGCCCACCTTGGCAGCGAGATCGCGCTGCTGCCATTTCTTGCCTGTTCGATACTTCTTGACGAGATCCTTGAGATTCATTGCGTCGTGAGGGCTGGTCAGAAGCCCACCTCGCTAATGTCGGGTGACGGATCGCACGGGCCGGCCGGCCTCAACCGGATCGATCGCGCTCGCCGCCAGCTGCTATGGATTCTTACGAGGCCCGCAGCCTTGCGGGCCGTGTCCGCCGGAAGCCCAATCCGATCGGACACTCGAACACCTGGGTTGGACTATACACCTTTTTTCCGCGCTGTCCAGCCTGCCCGGGTTGCGAGCTTCGATTTCAGCCCGTTTCAGCCCCATTTCGGCAGCTGTCAGGCTATCCTCACCCTTCCCGGCCGACCGCTCACGGTGTTGAGCGATTCCGTTCTGTACCTACAGTAGTGCAGGTATTCTATCCGGAATTCCTGTCGGGTCAAGCATCCTGGAAGGAGAACGAAAGTGCTCTTGGGAGACAGCGACTTGCTCGCGAGGTTATCGGACTGGCACGCCTTCACGCTGGACGTTGCGGGCGAACTGGCGCAGGCAGGCCATCTGGAGCTTGCCCGCTCCGTCGAGGCCGGGGCCTCGGAGGCCCTGATGAGCCTGGTTCTGGGAACAGCCACTGCCCCGGGCCCGGCCGAATCCGGGTCCGGCGGCGAGAATAGGGGAAACGCGCCCGATCGATCGGCCGGAGCGCATTTCGAGCTCGCCCCTACTTCTGGGAGCGCTTCAGCTCAGCCGTCAAGGCCGGCACGAACAGGAACAGGTCCGCGACCACCGCGTAGTCCGCCAGCTTCATCAGCGGAGCGTCGGCGTCCTTGTTGATCGCCACGATCACCTTGCTGTTGGTCATCCCCACCAGGTGCTGGATCGCGCCGGAGATGCCGCACGCAATGTAGAGCTTCGGCGTCACGACCTTGCCGGTCTGTCCAACCTGGGCGGCATGCTCGCGCCAGCCCGCGTCCACGGCGGCGCGCGAGGCGCCCACGGCGGCCCCGAGCACAGCGGCCAGCTCGTCGAGAATGGCGAACTCCGCAGGGCCCTTCAGCCCGCGCCCGCCGCTCACGATGATGTCGGCCTCGGTCAGCTCGACCTTTGCGGCCGCCGGCTGCTCGTACTGCTTCACCTTGCCGAAGCAATGCGAGGCGTCGATCGAGATATCGCACCGCACCACGTCGGCCGTCCCGCCGGTGTCCGACGCGATGGCGAAGGCCTTCGGCCGCGTCGTCAACAATGCCGGCGTCCCTCGCGCCTTGACGGTGGCGAGGGCCTTGCCGGAATTCACGAAGCGTTTGGCGAGGATGCGCCCGTCGGAGGCATCCCAGTTCATCTCGATGCAGTCGGGCAGCAACCCCGTGTCGAGCCGGGCCGCAAGCCGGGGCGCCAGATCTCGGGTCTGGGCCGACGCCGCAAAGACGATCGCATCCGGCTTCTGAGCCCGCGCCAGCTCGGCGAGCGCGTGGGTGTAGCCCCCGCTCGAGTAGACGTCGAGATTGTCGTTGTCGACCCATAGCACTCGGGCCGCGCCGTGCTTGCCCAGCTCGGCAGCCAGGTTGCCCGCGTTCTTGCCCAGCACGACCGCCGCGGTCTTGCCGCCGGCCGCCTGCGCTACCTGCCGGGCCGCGCCCAGCGCCTCCAGCGTCGGCCGTCGCAGCTGACCGCCCCGATGTTCGGCGACTACCCAGAATTCAGTGCCCATGTTGGTGTTCCTCCGTCGGATTCGAATCAGGTGGATGCGTTCAGATGACCTTCGCCTCGTCGCGGAGCAGCCGCAAGAGCTCCTTGGCGGCCGCCTCGGGTTCCAGGTCCTTGATCAGCTTCGTGACGGTCTGCTTCTTGGGCGGAGGCTCGACCTTGAGGACCTCCGTGCGGGAACCGGACTTGCCGACCTGCTCGGCGCCGAGGCCGAGATCGGCCGGCGTGAAGCGGACCAGCTCCTTCTTCTTGGCCATCATGATTCCCTTGAGGGAAGCGTAGCGAGGCTCGTTGAGCCCCTTCTGCGCCGTGAGCACCGCCGGGAGCTTGACCTCGACGACGGCCGTGCCGCCCTCGACTTCGCTCCAGCAGGTCACCGAAGAGTGGTCGGCGGCCAGTTCGGCCTTTTTGACCTCGCTCACGTGAGGAATGCCGAGGAACTCCGCGATGGCCGCGCCGACAGTGGACATGCCGTCATCCACGGCCTCCTTGCCAGCCCAGATCAGATCGAAGGGGCCGGCCTTCTTCAGCGCTGCGGCCAGCGCGCGCGCCGTCGCCAGCGCGTCGGAACCTTCGTAGGCTGCATCGGCCAGGTGAATCGCCCGATCGGCGCCCATCGCCAGGCCGCTGCGAAGCGCCTTCGTCACGCGCTCGGGACCCAGGCCCAGCACCACGACCTCGCCGGCGTCCATCTTCTCCTTGGTCTTCAGCGCTTCCTCCAGCCCGTACTCGTCGTAGGGGCTGATGACGAACTCCAGACCTTCCGTGTCGACGCCCGAACCGTCGGGCTTCACTTTCAGCGTCGCGGAGGTGTCGGGCACTTGCTTGATGCAGACGGCAATCTTCATTGAGAAACCTCGTGGCATCCGGGGCAGGAACGGCGTCCTGCTCAACTGATAGGGTTGTGCAAAAAGTAAGGACTCAGGCAGCCTCGACGATCTCGCCCTCGCGAGTGGGGTCGGCTGCCGTCTCGGGAAACGCGTTCTTGCCTACGAGCGTGATCTGCGGTCGCGCACCCGAGGTCGTGATCTCGCTGAACAGCTTTCCGCCGTATGCGTGGATCGTCCCGAGCAGGTCGCGCGACTCGAAGTCGACGGACAGCGAGCAGACGGGAGGATAAAGCGCGGTCTCGAGCCGCTGCGCCACTCGCGGGGCCAGCTCCCAGCTCGATAGCGAGTCCGGGAAAAGGACTATCTCGTAGCGCCGGTCGCGTATCAGCGTCAGGAGCGACGCCTCGAACGCAGAGGCTACGCTCGTGTGAGCGCCGGCCGGCGCGTGACGGTGCACGCGATCGGCCCCTCGCGCCACCGCGTCCTGCGCCGATTCGACCCCGCCGACGACGTAGGCCTCCAGGTAGACGCCCAGATCGTCGGCCAGTCTGCGGCCCGCCGCGAGCGCTTCGCGAGACGGCGAGCCCAGGCCCGAACCGGCGCCCTCGAGCCAGACGAGCACGCCCCGCCAATCGGAGGTGTTCTTCTGAGGCGCGGCGGCCTCCGCGGCGCCCGTCTCTTCGCCGTGGAAGATGGCCCCGTCGGAGCAACGCTTCCAGCAGTCTTTGCAGTCGTTGCAGCCGTCCTGGACGACCGCCTTGCCGCCCACCATCTTGATCGCCTTGATCGTGCAAACGAAGACGCAGTCTTCGCAGCCGGTGCATTTGTCGGGGATGATTTGCGTGACGTGCATGGGGGAGCTAGGGGCTAAGGCTGGGGGCTGGGGATTCTAGTTTCTAGCTTCTGACTCTCACTCCGGGGCGTAAGTGCGGACAATGCGCACCATCGTGTTGCCGGCG
>JACQFU010000095.1 GCA_016199905.1 Candidatus Wallbacteria bacterium | reverse complement strand
GTTGCCGGGCCAGTCGTGCGCGATCATCATCTCCATCGCCTCGGGCATGATTTCCGTCGGCGCGTTGTTTATCGCGGCGCGGCCGTGTTTGAGGAAGTGGTAGGCCAGCAGCGGGATGTCTTCCCTGCGGGCTTTCAGCGGAGGGATTTCGATGCGGAAGACGTTGAGGCGGTAGTAGAGGTCCTCGCGGAACTTGCCGCTCTTCGTATCTTCCTCCAGGCGGCGGTTGGTGGCGCAGATGAGTCTCACATCGACGTGGGTTTCGCGGGTGTCGCCCAGACGCCGAAACGAGCCCGTTTCGAGCACGCGCAACAGCTTCACCTGCGCGGCCACGTTGAGCTCGCCGACCTCGTCGATGAAGAGCGTGCCTTCGTCGGCCGCCTCGAAGAGGCCGCGCTTGAAGGCCAGGGCCCCGGTGAAGGCGCCCTTTTCGTGGCCGAACAGCTCGTTTTCGAGAAGCGTCTCTTGCAGGGCGCCGCAGTTCACGGCGATGATGGGGCTGTCGCGCCGGGCGCTGGCGGCGTGGATTTCTTGGGCGACCAGCTCCTTGCCCGTGCCGGTCTCGCCTTCGATCAGCACCGGCGAGTCGGTGCGAGCCACCTGGTGAATCATCCTCAGCACTTCGTCGAGCACGGAGCTGGTGCCGACCAGACCCGCCCGGACGCCCCGGCGTGCCAGCTCTTCCTTTAGAAGGATGGTCTGCTTGCGCAGCATCCGTTTCTCGTAGGCCTTGCGCGCCAGGATCTCCAGCTCTGCCAGCTCCACGGGCTTGATCAGGTAGTCGTAGGCGCCCAGCTTCATCGCTTCCAGGGCCGTGTCGACCGACGCGTGGCCCGTGATGAAGAGCACCTCCATCGTCGGCTGGATTTCCTTGAGCTGCTTGTAGAGCTCGATGCCGTCCATGCCGGGCATCTTGATGTCCAGGATCGCCACGTCGAAGTAACGATCGTTGCACAGCCCCAGCGCTTCGGTGGCGTTGGAGGCCATCACCGGGCGGTCCTGGCGCTCCTCGAACCGCTCGTGGATCACGCTGCGGATGTCCTCTTCGTCGTCGACGATGAGGATGTCCATGCCTCGACGCATTTATGCTGCCTCGCTAGAGTTTGCCGGCGATTGTGACTTCGCCAGCCAGATGGTGAACGTGGTGCCCTGTCCTTCCCGACTCACGAAGGTCAACCGGCCCCGCATGCGCTTGAGTATTCGCGCACAGATCGCAAGCCCCAGGCCGGTTCCTTTTCCCTGAGGTTTGGTGGTGAAGAACGGAGAGAAGATTTGCTCCCGGTTTGCCTCCGGGATGCCGCAACCGCGGTCCTCGAACTCGATGGCGACCTCGCCGCTTTCCTGCCTCGCCCTCACAGTGATGACGCTGGCCTTGGGACTGGCGTCCAGGGCGTTGGTCAGAAGGTTGAGGAAGACTTGTTGCAATTCTCCCTTGGAGCAGCGCACCCACGGCAAATCCTCGGGGATCTGGCGCTCCAGCTTGATTCCCTGCTGGCGGGCGTCGAACTCGACCAGGCAGAGCGTCTCGGCCAGCGCGCTCTCGATCTTGAGCAGCTCCGGCGCCTCTTCCTTTTGCCGGGCGAAGTCGAGCAGCGTGCGCATGATCTCCGAGCAGCGCTTCACGTTCTTGCGGATCACCGCGAGGTGGCCCGGGAACTTGCGGAACTCCGGAAGCGCGGTGAGGGCCGGCGGCTTGGCGGCTTCGACGAGTTGTTCGGCGTAAGCGCTGATGCTGGCCAGCGGGTTGTTCATCTCGTGGGCAATCGACGAGGCCAGCTCACCCAGGGCGGCCATCTTGCCTGCCTGCAGCAACTGCACTTCGATGCGGCGGCGGTCGCTCACGTCGCGGACCATCTCCAGCACGTGCGTCACCTGGCCGTCAGGGCCGTGGACGGGGCTTGTGATGACCTGGTAGTACTGCCGGTCCGACGGCCCCGTTCCCGTGACGAATTCGCCGGCCTCGGCCTGTCCGCTGTCGAAGCTGCGAGTCGCGGGGCAATCCTCACAGGGCTCCTCGCGTTTCCAGAGCACCTGATAGCACGGTTCCCCCTCCGAGCTCTGGCGAGGCCCCTCGCACTCGTGCACCTCGGGTCGCTCCAGGACGCGCAGGTTGGGACCGACCGGCGTGATCGCCAGCTTCAGACCGTGCGACATGGCGGAGAGCTGGGCCTCCTGGTTGGCCTCCTTGCTCTTGAGGCGCGTCAGCTCCGCTTCCACGCTCTCGCGCCAGCCGTCGCGGCGAATGAACTCCCGTTGCATTTTCTTTCTCATGACCACGAACGTGCCTGCGACCGCCGCCACGGCGATGAGTACGTTCCAAAGCATCGTCAACTCCACCTCGCACCCCCTGGACCGGGGGGCCCGGCCGGCGGGTACCGGCCGTGGCCCACATGTTAAGAGATCGGCGCAGCCATCGCAACAAGTCGGCCATGGGCAGGACCTGCGGCAGCCCCATCGTAGCGGGGCAGCCCCTGTTCCGACGGCCTTCCCGGGAGGGCGCGAACTGCTGCTGGGAAGTCCGGGAACGGGCGTTCAAATGGTTTGAGTGAAGCAGGGGAACTGTGCCTGGCGTCACGGCGGACCGGATACTACAGGTGCTATAAAGGCCAGCCACCGATCATGCGCTTGGCAGGGCGATCGCCCGAAGGCGAGGATATTTCCAATGAAGAAGACGTCACTCCTCCCGATCCTGGTTGGCCTTGCGTTCGCTTCGTCAGCGACTGCCGGCGATCCGCCCGCGGCGGCCGAGAAGGCGAACAGCTGGAAGCTGAGCGGAAGCCTTCGGACGCGAGTCGAAGCGTGGGATTACTTCAAGACTGGGAACATCCCGGTCGGGGCCGAGAACAGCTACACGTTCGTCGGCAACATCCTGAAGCTTTCGGCTCAGAAGTCGACGAAGGACCACGACTACTTCTTCGAGCTGGCGGCGCCGTCGTTGCTGGGGCTGCCTGACGACGCCGTCGCCCCTGGCGCAAAGGGTCAACTCGGCCAGGGAGCCTCGTATCGGGCGGCCAACGGAGGGCAGCAGGCCTCGGTCTTTTTCAAGCAGGCCTACCTGACGATGAAGGGCAAGGAGGGGCGGAAGATGAAGGTCGGCCGCTTCGAATTCGTCGACGGGCTGGAGTCGCTGCCGGGCGATGCGGTCCTCGACTGGTTGAAGAAGGAGCGCATCGGCCACCGCTTGATCGGCACCTTCGGCTTCAGCCACGTGGGGCGCAGCTTCGACGGGGCGCAGTTCATCCAGGACAACCCGGGCACGCTCTTCACCGCGGTGGCCGCCGAGCCCACGCGTGGCGTGTTCGACCTGGACGGGGAGGATCGGCTCGACAAGATCGGCTTCCAGTACGCGGGTCTCACGTTCCGCGACGCGGACAAGTTGCAGGACGGTCGTCTGTTCGCGCTGCGCTACGACGACGCGCGCGGGCTGGTGAAGACCGACAACCGGACCCTGGCCGCGCGCAAGCTCGACTTGCTCCCGGTCGAGATCTATTCTCTGGGTGGCCACTACATCCGCAAGGTGGGAGACGCCGACTTGCTCTTCTGGGGCGTCTACCAGACAGGCGATTGGGGCGCGCAGGACCACGAGGCCTGGGCCTACGACGTCGAGGCAGGTTACCGGCTCGGCGGCCACCGAGATCCCTGGCTGCGGGCAGGCGTCTGCAACACCTCCGGCGACGCCAATCCGGCCGACGGGCGCCACGAGACTTTTTTCCAGGCGATGCCGACGCCGCGCATCTACGCCCGCAACCCTTTCTACAACATGATGAACGTGAACGACGCCTTCGCTTCCCTCACGTTCAAGGCGAGCAAGAAAGCCTCCGTGCGCACCGAGTACCACCACTTGCAGCTCGCGGAAGCCGGCGACTTCTGGTACTCCGGCGGCGGCGCGTTTCAGCCGCAGACCTTCGGTTTCGCCGGACGACCTTCCGGCGGCAGCACGGACCTGGCAGATGTGGTCGACCTGGCCCTGGACCTCAAGTGCGACGCCGATCTGAGCGTCACGCTCTACGCTTCTCGGGCCTTCGGCGGACAGGTGGTCAGCGCGATCTATCCCGCCGGCGACACGGAGGGTTACTACTTCTTGGAGGCCACGCGGAAGTTCTGACCGGATTCCGCGGACTGCGATCCGGGCAGCAAACGACTCATTGGCTCCGGCGGCTCCTTAGATGCGGAGTGTCCGCATGACGCAGTGCGTCTTCCCCTCGCTCGAAGCGCGGGCGGACTCGATGGTCCGCGACTTCGTGACCCAGATACCCGTGCGTGAGAATTCAGTCGCCGAGGGCAAAGATCGCGGCCATTGTGTCCGTCTCTCGAGGCGGCCGGCCACCGCTTTTCGGTGGACATTGAGTCCGGGGCGAGCCTCGGAAAGGACGACTCCAAACGGGGTTCTCCCGTTAGGAAAGTTGTGTTCAGACCACGGCTGACAAGGCCGAGCGGGGACTGGACAGTCGGACCTGCCGGCGGCGTCTGGCATTGAAGTTGCGCTCCCCGCCGAAACAAGCAACCTCGAGGCAGCCGATCGAGAAACGGTTGGCCGTCATGCATCGAGGGGAGCCGGATTCCTGCGAAGGCAGAGGCGGCAGTGCGACGACAGATGACGATTAGACCGATGGTTGGAGACGGATTCCCGTACCGGCGCGATCGCCGTGGCTTATTTCAGTGCGTCCTGGCCGTGCTGCTGTTTGCGGCCGGGGCGATCGGAACGTACTGGCTGGCACGACCGCCGGCGGCTGCACCCGCCGGGCCGCGTCACTCCATTCGGTACAACCACAAGGTCCACATCGACAACGGCATCGATTGCACGACGTGTCACACGGGGGTCGAGGAGCGGGACGGCGCGGGTCTGCCCGACATGGAGATCTGCATGGGATGCCATGAGACTCCTGCGACCAAGAGCCCCGAGGAAGCAAAGCTGATCCAGATGGCCAAGGACAAACAGCCGCTGGTTTGGAAGCCCGTGACGGTTCTCGATCACGGCGGCCTGGGCTTCTCCCACCGCCGGCACGTGAAACTCGGGAAGCTCGAGTGCCAGATGTGCCACGGCGACATGAAGCAACGAACCGTTCCCCCCGAAACTCCGGCCATCCCCCTGAAGATGGCCTTGTGCCTGGATTGTCACCAGCAGCGAGGCGCCGATCGCGATTGCCTTGGCTGCCATCGCTGAGACGGACCCATGTTCATGAAACGCCGTCATTTCCTTAGCCTTGCCGGCGGCAGCGCTGCCGGATTGGCTCTGGCGCACTTGCCTTCGCTGGGCCGCAAGCTCTTCGCGCCGGGTGCCCGCCGGGTACGCTTCGGCCCGGGCGTGGAGAGCTTCGTGCCGACCACTTGCACGCTTTGCCCGGCCGGCTGTGGCGTGCTGGCGCGCGTGGTCGATGGCCACCTGGTCAAGCTGGAAGGCAATCCACTGCACCCGATCAATCGTGGCCGCCTGTGCGCCCTGGGGCAGGCCGGAGTGCATCTGGTCCACAATCCGAACCGGATTCGGCGGCCGCAGAAGCGGGTGGGGCCTCGAGGCACCGGGAGCTACGCACCCGTCTCGTGGGATGAAGCGACTCAATTGCTCGCCTCCAAACTGCTGGAGGCGCACGGTGCCGGCCACGGGCACAGCGTCGTGGCGCTCGATGGCAGCCCCGGGTTGGCCGGCCGGGTGCTGAACCGGCTGTTGACGGCGCTGGGATCGCCGAACCACCTCGTCGACCGGCCCGTGGACAGCATGGAGAGCGCGGCGTGGTTGACGCAGGGCGAGCGGATGCGTCCTGGCTACGACCTGGAGCGGGCGCGCTTCCTCCTTTCGCTGGGAGCGCCGCTGATGGAATCGTGGTGGTCTCCCGTGCTGGCCCAGCGCATCTATGCCCAGCGCACCACCGAGAGCGGCCGGAACCGGATGCGGCTGGTCCACTTCGATACTCGGTTCTCGAGCACGGCCGCGGTCGCCGACGAGTGGTACCCGGTCAAGCCGGGCGGTTTCCAGGCCCTGGCTCTCTCCTTTGCCTACGTCGTCGTCAAGGAGACCCTCTACGATCACGAGTTCCTCTCCCGGTACACGGCGGGGTTTTTCTCGGAGCCTTCGCCCCT
>JACQFU010000138.1 GCA_016199905.1 Candidatus Wallbacteria bacterium | reverse complement strand
CGGTGGTCGTCGCCGTGCTGGCGCAGAGAAATGTCCTGGCATAGATGACGTACGCCTCCAGCGTCTGCCGGGTCGGGCAGGGGCCGAGGTTGGGACAGCAGCTCTGAATGGTGTTCGTGGAGCAATCGTCCTGCGTCGCCGCGGCCAGGCTCACCAGGCGGGCCAGCGACTTCAGGCTCTGCGACTGGCTTTCGACGGCGTCCAGGTTGCGGCGCCGCATGGCGTCGAGGATTCCGTCCAGCAGCTCGTGGAGATGCTCGAGCGCGTGACGCAGCCGGAAGTAGTACATCCGGCGATAGCGGAAATGGCTGAAGAGGTAGTTGACGAACGAGGCGACCACGACGCCGATCAGGACGCCCTCGACCCGGATCTGCGCCGTCTTTCCGAGCGAGCCCAGGGGGAGCAGGTGGCTGTAAAGAAGAGTGAAAAGCACCAGTAGAGTGCTCGACTCCCAGTTGAACCGCAGGCAGACGTAGGCCGCAAGCATCACCGAGATCGCGAGCGCCACGTCGTTGGAGCCGAAGAGCGCGTTGCACAAGAGCGACAGCGTGGTCCCGGCGAGCGCGGCCAGGACTTGCTGGGGCCCGACGCTGATCCCCGTGAAGAAGGTCCCGCGGATGCAGAGCAAGGCCGTGAAGGCCGGTGAGAGGCGATCCTTCACTCCACAGGCTGCCGACGCCAGCAGCGCGAGCAGAACCGCCAGTCCCAGCTTGATGAGCCAGAACCGCAGAGCCAGGAAGCTTTTTTCGAAGAAGACCATCGCGTGAAGTGCGGAATGATAGTCTACGGGAGGCTTCCACGGCAACTGACGCGGTGGCGCAGATTTCCGTTTCAAGTCTTCCGTCTCGAATTGTCCCATCGCGTCTCGTCGGTTCTCATCCGGCTTTGACGAACCCTCGCCTCCCCCATGCCGGTAATCCCAGACACCGCCTCCGGCTCCGCCTTCTCCGCGGCTATCCTCGCCGGCGGCGCCAGCCGGCGCTTCGGCTCCAACAAGGCGCTGGCGATGCTTGCCGGCGAACCGCTGCTGGCCCGCTCCGCGCGTCTTCTCTCCGGCCTGACCGACGACGTCTTCGTCGTGGCCAACGCCCCGGCGCTCTACGAGCGGCTTGGCCTCCGCGTCTTCCCCGATCCCACTCCCGATCACGGTCCCCTCTCCGGTCTCGAGGGAGCGCTGCATGCCGCCCGCTATCCCGCGGTCTTCGTCGCTGCCTGCGACATGCCCTACCTGCATGCCGGCCTGATTCATGAATTAGTCCGGTCGCTCGAAGACTTCGACGCCGTGATGCCCGAGTCCCTCTCCGGGATCGAACCGTTGCACGCGGTCTACGCGCGACGAGCTCTCGAAAGCATCGCCGTCGCGATCGCACGCGGGGCGCTCCGGATGCGCGAACTTCCCCAGTTGCTTCGCACGCGAGTCGTCTCGGCAGCCGCCGTGCGTGCCCTCGTCGGGGACACCAATCCCTTTGCCAACGCCAACACTCCCGAGGAATTGCAACGCCTGCTGAGCAGCCTGCGGAATTGTCCATAGCCTCCCGACGCAGGGCCGCATAAAATGGGGTTCCAAGGGGCTGGACCCCTTGGCCCGGTTCGGGGCGGAGCCCCGATTGGAAATTGTACCCATCCAACATGATCTCTCGCGAATTCGCCCTCGACATTACCGGGATGCACTGCGCCAACTGCGCGCGGGGCATCGAGCGAGGCGTCGGCCAGCTGCCAGGCGTCTCCGAAGCTGCCGTAAACTTTGCGACTGCGAAGCTGCGGGTGGTGGGCGACGCATCCTCCGTAGACGAGGCGGCCGTCGTCGCGAAGGTGGCCGCTCTCGGCTATGGCGCGACCCCGGCGGCCGAGGGCCGAGGCCAGGAAGAAGATCCGAACGCCATCGCCGCGGAGCGGCAACGGCGCGAAACGGTGGCGGCGGCGGTTTTCGCGTTGCCCGTCGCGGCCCTTCATATGGCGGGGTTCCACCACGGCGGGGGGCTCGGACTGCAATTCCTGCTGGCGACGTCGCTGCAGGCGACGATCGGCCGCGCATTCTATGTGGGCGCCTATCGCGCGCTCGCCAACGGCAGTGCCAACATGGACGTGCTGGTGGCGTTGGGGACCACGGCGGCGTGGAGCTTCAGCGTCGCCGTGATGGCGCTCCCCGGCCGGTTCCCCGGAGAGAACGTGTTCTTCGAAACCTCGGCCCTGCTGCTCTTCTTCATCAAGCTCGGAAAGTATCTGGAGGCCCTGGCTCGCGGAAAAGCCTCACAAGCGTTGCGGGCGCTGCTGACGCTCTCGCCGGAGGTGGCTCATCGGATCGAGCCGGATGGCGCCAAGAAGGACGTACCGGTGACGGCTCTGGCCATCGGCGATAGGCTCTGGGTGCGCCCAGGCGAGAAGGTCCCGACCGACGGCGTGGTCGAGGAGGGGCACAGCGTGGTCGACGAGTCATTCGTCACCGGGGAATCGATGCCCGCGGAGAAGGGACCCGGCTCCGAGGTGACGGGAGCGACCGTGAACCAGCACGGCGCCTTCGTGATGCGGGCGACGCGCGTGGGGCGCGACACGCTGCTGGCGCAAATCGTGCGACTGGTGGAGGACGCGCAAGCGCGCCGGGCGCCGATCGAGCGGTTCGCCGACCGGGTGAGCGCGGTCTTCGTGCCCGCCGTCGTGGCACTTTCGGCGGCGACTTTCATCTGCTGGTACTTCCTGTTCCCGCAGACCGCGGCCGGCCACAGCGCGCTCCTCTTCGCCGCCACGGCCGCCACGGCGGTGCTGGTCATCGCTTGCCCATGCGCCCTGGGTCTGGCGACGCCGACCGCGATCCTGGTCGGGAGCGGCGCGGGTCTTTCTCGCGGCATCCTGCTGAAGAACCCCGAGGCGCTGGAGAAGATCGCGCGGATCGACCTGGTGCTGCTCGACAAGACGGGGACACTGACGGCCGGGAAACCGCGCGCCGTCAACATGGTGCCGGCGGAAGGGTTCGTACAGCGCCGCCTGCTGGAGCTGGCCGTGTCGGCCGAAACGGTGTCGAATCATCCGTTGGCTCGCGCGATCGTCGAGCTGGGAGCGACGCAAGGGATGGCGGGCTCTGCCGTCGACGCGGTCCAGGAGCGGGCCGGCCACGGCGTGGTCTGCAGGTTGGGCGGCGTGGAGCTTGCCGCGGGCAGCGCGCGGCTGATGCGGGACTGCGGCGTGGACCCTTCGGCGCTCGACGCCGCGGCCGAGGCGGAGGCGCGACTGGGACGCACGTCGGTGTTCGTGGCCTTCGAGGGCCGCCTGGCGGGCCTGGTCGCGGTCGCCGACCCGGTGAAACCTGAGGCGAGTGAAGCGATAGGTTGGCTCCGAAGACTCGGGATCGAGGCGGCGATGCTGACCGGGGACAACGAGCGCGTGGCGGGCGCGATCGCCGGCGCCCTGGGGATCGCATCGTTCCGCGCGGGCCTCTTGCCTGCCGACAAGCTGGCGGCCGTGGACCAGTACCGGAGCTCGGGCCGCGTGGTGGCCATGGTCGGCGACGGCATCAACGATGCGGCCGCGCTGGCCCGCGCCGACGTGGGCATCGCCATCGGCAGCGGCAGCCAGGTGGCCCGGGAGGCCGGCGAGATCGTGCTGGTGAAGGACGACCTGCGCGACGTCTGCCGGGCCATCGAGCTTGGCCGCGCGACCCTGCGCACGGTGAAGCAGAACCTGTTCTTGTCTCTGGCGTACAACGCGCTCGGCATCCCGCTGGCGGCCGGCGTGCTCTACCCGTGGACCCACCACCTGCTGCCGCCGGAGTTCGCCGCGCTGGCGATGGCTCTCTCCAGCCTGAGCGTCGTCGGAAACGCGCTGCGGCTCAGGCGGATGTGGGCCTGACAGGCTACGTCACCGGGGCGCGCCGCACAGTAAGATGAACCTGGAGACTTGCCGGCGATGCCTGCCCCTAACGAGCTTCTCTATGACGGCGACTGCGGCTTCTGCACGCGCTGCGTGCGGGTGCTGGCGGCGTGGGATCGGTACGGCGCGATCCGCATGGTCCCGTTCCAGGCTCCGGAGGGGCTTTCGGGCCACCCCGACCTGGCGTTCGAGGACGTGCAGAAGGCGATGCAGTTCTACGACGCGACCGGGAAGCGATGGGCCGGCTCGGAGGCTTTCCGGGAGATCGCGCGCCTGATGCCCCTCGGCGCTCCCGTCGCCTTCCTCCTTGGCTTGCCAATCATCCGCCAGCTCGCAGCCCTCGCCTACGGCTGGATCGCCCGCAACCGCTATCGCCTCGGTTGCAACTCCAGCGGCTGCGAAGTCTCCAGGCGCCCGTAGCCGGCTTGTGGCAACGTTGTTGTCTTTGCCTGCTGCCGTTCGCAGGAGGCATAGGACCCATGATCGACAGACTGCTGGCTCTCATCACCGCGGCCGCATTCGGGATCGCTTGGGCCGGCGCGTGCTGGTTGCTGCCGGGCTTCTTCTTCGCTGAGCTGCCCAACATCTTTGCGCTGCTGGCGCAGTCGGTCGGTCTGGCTCCCTACGAGTTGCTCCACCTGATAGGCGGCGGCTCGTTTCTGATCGGCCTGAGCCTGGCCACGTTCCGGGCCATTCACCAGGACAGCGTAAAGAATTTTCAGCAGGCTGCGCGGAGCAACTGGTGGCTCCAGCGGTGGGGAGATCGGCTCGAGGCCGTCTGGCTCGTGGCGGCTCTTTTCGTCCTGCCGCAGCTCGCCGTCGATTCGCTGAAGGCGGCGCTTGCCGGTAGCGCCGCTTGAGTGTCGGGCGCTACTTCTTCATCATCAGCGTGAGGACGCCGAAGACGAGCAGCAGGATCAGCTTGGCCAGTTGCCAGCCGGGGAGCAGGCTTTCCTTACGCGGCGGCACGGGTTCCGACGAGTGGGTGACATGGCAGCTCCTTGGGGGCGAATCTTCCCCCTTACCTTCCGTACTTCGCCAGGACCCGCTTGAGCTGGGCGATGTCGATCGCCTCGGACTTGTTTCCATCTCTTCCGGCGATCGAATGGGCCTTGAGCAGCGAGTTCACCACGGCCTCCTCGACGGCCTCCTCGGATGCCTGGAAAATCTCGTCCAGGTCGAGGTCGCTCATCAGGCGGAACGTGAGCTTCTTTCCCTCCGCGGCCTCCGGCACGACGTGAGCCGTCGAGAAGGCGACGCAGAAGTCGCCCGAGCCGTGGTGGCCGGGCGTCCCCATCCTCGCCAGCGCGAAGGGAGCCCGGCGCGCGACGCGGCCGAGCTGGCGCGAATCCAGCGGCGCATCCATCGCCACCACGATGATGATGCTGCCCTCCGAACCCTTGAATCCGCGCTCCTTGAGAGGCATCTCGCGGCCCACCGGGACGCCGGCGATCGTGAGGTCGGCGCGGTCGCCGAAGTTGGCCACGACCAGCGCGCCCATCGTCCAGTCGCCGGTCTTGGTGTGAGCGACACGGCTGGCCGTGCCGACGCCGGCCTTGAAGCCGAAGGACTCCATGCCGGTGCCCGCTCCGACGACGCCCTCTTCGACGGGGCCGCCGGACGCGCCGTCCAGGGCGGCGACGACGTCCTGCTCGCGGACGTGGCGTCCGCGGATATCGTTGAACGCGCTGTCGTCGCACTCTCCGACGACGGGGTCGACCACGTCCTCGTCGACCCCGATCTTCGGATTGCCGCGCATCATCCAGGTGATGACGGCGTCGAAGGCGCGCCCGACGCTGTGGGAGTTGGTGACGACGATCGGCACCTCGAGCCAGCCCGATTCGTTCACCCAGGCGATGCCGGTGACCTCGCCGCATCCATTGGCGACAGCGGCCGCGGCTGGGCACTTCCGGTGCCAGACGTCGTCGCGGGGGATGACCGCCGTGACGCCGGTGCGGGCAGGGCCGTGTCCGGGCCTGAGCTTGCCCTCGCCGAAGAAGCGCGTGACCTGACCGACCCGCACGCCCGCCACGTCGGTGATGGCGTCCAACGGCCCCGACTGGTGGCGGCCGATCGTGATGCCGAGCTCGCGCGCCCGAGGGCGACGCTCGGCTTCGCCCGGGGTTCTTGCGATTTCATCCTTCCCTGGGGCGGATGAGCAAGAACCCGCTCGTCCTGCGGTCTCGCCCGCCGCCAGCGCCAGCGACGGTGCCAGGATCAGCAGCGCAAGCGCCGGCAGGCAACGGCCGAAGGCGGACAGGGTGACGGGCACGGTTGAAATCGCCGGAAGTTGTGCAGAGCGCGAGGCCGGGTGAAGCTCGCTGGTCCCCGGACGGTTTCGCGCCTTGAAGCGCTGGGCGGAGCATGCTACAACGGCTTGCGCTCCGAGTTCAATCGACCGAGGAGGATCTCCGACGATGCCGTCCAGTAGACTGGCCGCTTCCCTGCTTGCCGCCGGCGTGGCGCTGTTGCCGCTTGCGGGAGAGACGAGATCCGCCCTCGCAGCCGGCTTCGATCACGGCACGCTCACCCCGCGGCAAGACGCCATCCTCTCCGGAGTGCTCTCGGAAACGCGGCAGCTGGTGCGTGAAAGCGCGACTCCCGTCAGCGTCTTCGACCTGGACGCCACGCTCTTCGACGCCGGAGGCCGCCACAAGCAGATCATGGCCGAGTACGCTCGCAGCCACAAGGACCGCTTCCCGGGAATGCTCGCCAAGGTGCTCGCCTGGGAGACCGACCGGCTGCCCTATGAGGTTTCGGAGACCTTCGACGAGCTGGGCATCCAGGACCCCGCGGATCGCAAAGACGCCAAGGACTTCTGGTACAAGCGGTTCTTCTCCAACGATTACCTGCATTACGACACTCCAATCGCCGGCGCGGCCGCGTTCGTGAAGGCGCTGGACCGCGCGGGGAGCGTGATCGTCTATCTGACGGGACGCAACGACGCCCAGCTCCGCTCGGGCACTCTGCGGGTGCTGGAAGCCAACGGTTTCCCGGTCGATCCCGCGAAACACGCGCTCGTCATGAACCCCAGCAAAGCGATGCGCGACTCCGCCTTCAAAGGCAGTGCCGCGGTGCGGACCCAGATCGAGGCCCTGGGAAAGGTCGTGGCCCTCTTCGACAACGAGCCCGGAAACGTCAACGAGCTTCAGCGCTCTTTCCCGGATGCGCTGACGGTCTTCCTCGACACGAACCATTCGCCCAAGGCGCCCCAGGTCGACGCCGGCATCCCGTGGATCAAGAACTTCCGCTGGAGCTGGCTCACCGGCCCGCTCGCCGCGCGGCCGCGCTAGGCGCCTTTGGGCACATACCCCCTGCTGGCTCCCGGGCGCCAGCCGACTGGAGGCAGAGGTGAAAGCCAAGATCTCCGGAAAGACGCTGGAGCTGATCCTGGGCGACATAACCGAGCAAGCGACCGATGCCATCGCCAACGCCGCCAACAGCCGTCTTGCGGGCGGCGGCGGCGTCGACGGCGCCATCCACCGCGCCGCCGGCCCAACCCTGGCCAACGAGTGTGCTCGCATCGGCGGCTGTCCGACCGGCTCGGCTGTGGCCACGGGCGCCGGCAACCTCAAGGCGCGCTACGTCTTCCACGCCGTCGGCCCGATCTGGCGAGGGGGCGGCCAGGACGAGGCGAAGCTCCTGGCGGGCGCCTACCGCAAGTGCCTGGAGCTGGCGGAGGAGAAGAGTTGCAAGAGCATCGCCTTCCCCTCGATCAGCACCGGCGTCTACGCCTATCCGCTGGAGCAGGCCGCGTCCGTCGCTTTGGGAGAAGTGGCCGAGCAGCTCGCGCGCAGCGCCGGCAAGCTTCATCGCGCGGTGTTCGTCCTGTTCGACGGCGCGACGCTTGCCGCCTACGAAACCGCGTTGCGCGAACTGGCGCGCAAGCGCAAGGACTTGCAACTGGACTGAAAGGAGCCTCCGAGATGGAGAACCGCGACCTGGCATCCGCGAAGTGCGTTCCCTGCCACGGCGGCGTCCCGGCTCTGGGCGAGGCCGCCGTTCGCGAACTGGCCTTGCAGACGCCCGGCTGGGACGTCGGCGTCGTGCCTTCGCGCCTTTCGCGCACCTTCGGGTTCAAGGACTTCGTCGAGGCGATGGCGTTCGTCAACCGGGTCGCCGCCGTCGCCGAGGAGCAGGGCCATCACCCGGACATCGAGATCCACTGGAACCAGGTGAAGCTCGTGCTCTGGACTCACAGCATCGGCGGACTTCACGAGAACGACTTCGTGGTGGCCGCCCGGATTTCGAGGCTGCTATAGCCATGCGCGCCTCCGTCGAAACCGCCCATCGAGCCCCGGGTCTCGAGCCTGAAGCCTGCGGTATCCCATGATCCCTCGCTACACCCTGCCCGAGATGGGGGCTGTCTGGAGCGACGAGGCGCGCTACCGGCGCTGGCTCGACGTGGAGCTGGCAGTCTGCGAAGCGATGCACGAGGACGGCGCCGTGCCCCGGGAAGCGATGCTGGCGATCCGGGAGCGGGCCAGCTTCGACGTCGCCGAAATCGAGGAGCTCGAGAAGACGACGCAGCACGACGTCATCGCTTTTCTCACGTGCGTGCAGCGCCGCGTAGGGGAGCACGGCCGCCACCTGCATCGGGGGATGACCTCGAGCGACGTGGTGGACACGGCGCTCTCGATGGCCATGGTACGCGGGCTGGAGCTGGTGCTGGCGAGAGTGGCCGGGCTGTCGGATGTCGTGGCGCGCCTGGCGCGCGAGCACGCGCGGACCGTGACGATCGGTCGGACGCACGGCGTGCACGCCGAGCCGACCACCTTCGGAGTGAAGATGGCGGGATGGTGGCAGGAGCTGGCGCGCCATCGCAAGCGTCTCGAAGCGGCCCGAGCCACGATCCGGGTGGGGAAGCTCTCGGGCGCCGTCGGACTCTACGGCAGCCTCTCGCCGGAGCTGGAGCGCCGGGCGCTGGGCCGACTGGGGCTGGACCCTGCGCCCATTGCGACTCAAATCCTCCAACGAGACCGGCATGCCGAGTCGGTGCTGGCGCTCGCTCAGCTGACGACGAGCGTGGAGAAGTTTGCGTTGGAACTGCGGCACCTGGCCCGCACGGAGGTGCGCGAGGTGGAGGAGCCCTTCGGCCAGGGGCAGAAGGGCAGCTCGGCGATGCCGCACAAGCGGAACCCGGTGCTCTGCGAGCGGGTCTGCGGGCTCGCGCGAGTCGTGCGCTCCCACGCCTTGGCCGCGCTGGAGGACGTGCCGCTCTGGCACGAGCGCGACATCAGCCACTCCTCCGCCGAAAGGGTGCTCTTGCCCGACGCCTTCACGCTCGCCGACTACCAGCTCGACGTCTTCACGGGCGTGCTGCGCGGACTGCGCGTCTTTCCAAAGCGAATGCTCGCCAACCTCCAGCTGACGGGCGGCCTGGTCTTCAGCGGTCGCGTGCTGACGGCGCTGGTCGAGGCCGGGATGTCGCGCGAAGAGGCGTATCGCGTGGTGCAATCCCACGCGATGGCGGCCTGGGAAGAGAGCCCTCCGAGTTTTCGCGAGCGTATCGAGCGGGACCCGGCCATCGGGTCTGCGCTTCCGGCTGGGGCGCTAGACGACTGTTTCGACGTACAGTCTTACCTGGGACACGTCGACACCATCCTCGCCCGGGCGCTGGATGGAACGACCAGCGGGAGGTAAACCGCCATGCCAGCCATCGTTGTCGTAGGCGCCCAATGGGGGGACGAAGGTAAGGGGAAGATCACCGACTACCTGGCCGCCAAGGCCCACGCCGTCGTGAGGTACCAAGGGGGCTCCAACGCGGGCCACACGGTGGTCGTGGGAGACGACAGGTACAAGCTGCACCTGGTCCCCTCCGGGGTCCTCTACGCTTCCATCGAGTGTCTGCTCGGCAACGGCGTCGTGATCGACCTTCCGGAGCTGGTGAAGGAGTTGCGCGAGCTGGAGAAGCGCGGCGTCAACACGTCGAGGCTCCTGTTGAGCGAGAGCGCGCACCTGATCCTGCCGTACCACAAACTGATCGACGGGCTCGAGGAGGAGGCGCGCGGCAGCGCCAGCATCGGCACGACCCGGCGCGGCATCGGGCCCGCCTATCGCGACAAGGTGAACCGGGCCGGAATCCGGCTCTGCGACCTGCGGCATGCGAGCGTCTTTCGCGATAGGCTCGACGCCAACCGCAAGGAGAAGGCCGGCATGCTGGCGGGTCACGGGCTGGATTGGGAGCAGATGGCGGCGCAACAGCTCGAGGCCTTCGCTCACGTGGAGAAGCAGGTGCGGGACGTCGGCGAGCGGATCGAGTCGCTTCTGGACCGGGGCGCCAACGTGCTGTTCGAGGGGGCCCAGGGGACCTTCCTCGACATCGATCACGGCACCTACCCCTATGTCACGTCCTCGACGCCGACTGCCGGCGGGGCCTGTATCGGCACCGGCATCGGCCCCTGCCGGATGGACGCGGTCCTCGGCGTAACGAAGGCGTACTGCACTCGAGTCGGGATGGGGCCCTTCACCACCGAGGCAATGGACGACGAGGGCGATCGGCTCGTCGATCGGGGCGCCGAGTTCGGCACGACGACTGGCCGCCGGCGCCGGCCGGGCTGGCTCGACACCGTGATGCTGCGGTATGCCGTGCGCGTCAACTCGCTGTCCGGCTTGGCTGTCACGAAGCTGGACGTGCTGGACCATTTCGAGCGCGTGCGGCTTTGCACGGCCTACGAGGCCGGAGGCCAGATGCACAAGAGCTTCCCGGCCGATCCGGAGCTGCTGAAGTGCGTCAAGCCGGTCTACGAAGACGTCGAGGGCTGGAATTGCGATACCTCCGGGGCGCGCGCGTTCAGCGATTTGCCGCAGAAGGCAAAGGACTTTCTGAAACGTCTGACGGAGCTGGCCGGCGTACCCGTGCTGCTGGTGAGCGTCGGCGCCTCGCGCGACGCCACGCTCGAGCTGGGCGATCCGTGGGAGCTGCGGCGCGGGCGGTGAGCGCCATGCCCACCCGGCACGCATCCCTGGCGACCCGTATCGGGAACCTGGAGTTGACACGATGCGTCATGAACGCAGCCGGCCCGCGTTCCCTGCGGCCGGCGGACCTCGAGGCGCTCGTCGCTTCGGCTTCGGGGGCCGTCGTGATGAAGTCGGCGACGCTCTGCGCTCGCGATGTGGAGCCCGAGAGCTACCTCTACGAAGAACCCGGCGGCGCGGTCTCGATCTACACGGACCGGCTCGAGAACCTGGGGTGCGAGGCTCACGCAGCCATCCTCTCCGGCCTGCGCGCCAAGTCGAGAAAACCGGTCGTCGCGAGTCTCGCCGGCAACACTCCCGATGAATTTGCTCACATGGCCGAGGTCCTCGGAAAGGCCGCCGATGCGCTCGAGTTGAACTTCGCGTGCCCCTCGCCCACGGCGAAGAGCCAGCTCGGGTTCGATCTGGCCACCTGCCAGCGCATCCTGGCGTCGACCCGTCGGGCGACGGCCGCGGACCTGTGGGTGAAGCTGCCTCCCTACCAGGATATCGGCGTGCTCGAGGCGATGGGAGACCTGTTGCGAAAGAGCGGCGTGCAGGCGGCCGTCGCCGTCGGCAGCCCCGCGGGACTCGATGTAGATGTCGAGTCCGAATCGCTCTTGATCGCGCCTCGCCACGGGATGACGGGTATCGGGGGCCACGACGTGGCGCGGATCGCGCGCTGGAACATCCGGGAGCTGCATCGGGTGTTGGG
>JACQFU010000137.1 GCA_016199905.1 Candidatus Wallbacteria bacterium | reverse complement strand
AAGAGCTCGCAGGTGATGCTGCCCATGCTGGTCACGATCGTGACCACCGGCAGCTTCTCCTTGGGGGCCTCCGCGGGCTTGGCCGCCTCCGTGGCCTTGGGCGCCTCGGCCGGCTTGGCCGCGACCTGCGCGGGAGCCGGGGGAGCGTCCTTCTCGATCGACTGGACCTGCTCTTCCTTGAATTGGAACAGGCCACCGGCCCCGTTGACCGTCACGACCTTGTCCTTGACCACGACGTCGCCCTCGAGCTTGCGGCCGTCCTTCAAGACGACCTTTGCGGCCAGCGCCGGCGCCGCCGCCAGGCAGAGCGCGGTCATCACAGCGAGACTATTGCGGATAATCCGATTCATCGATCTCCTCCTCAGAAGACCTTCCACCTCACCACCCGGTGGAGGAGCCCCGATCTTATGATGAAAGTCCCGGAGTGTCAATCTCGCGCTGGCTCTTGGCTCTCCGCTCCAGCCAGGACTCCGCCCTTCAGTCTCTCCGGCTACCGTGCTAGATTGAACGCGGCTCCTCGAACCGAAATGTCACGCCTCGTCTCGCCGTCAGCCCGGGTCCGCGTCGAAGCGCGAATCGCGCCGCGGGCACTGCCGCGCTCGCTGATGAGTGTCTACTACCTGGACGAACGCCAGTTCCGCGAGATGGCCGAGCGCCTGGAAAAGGAGGAGACCTTCTCCCGGCTGCTCGAACGCGGCGTCATCGAGCGCGTGCGCTATCGCGGCAACATCCCCCAGCATCGCTACGAGGAGTACAAGGACCAGGAGATGGTCCGCTTCTTCGAGAAGTACGCCATCACCCGCCAGCCCGACTGGCAGCTCGACTTCCTCGGCCCCGGCGCGCTGGCCCGCCGCCAGCAGCTCGCCCGCAAGTATCGGGTGCCGCTCGGCCCGCTCACCGGCGTGCTGCGCTACATGAACTACCTCTCCTCGCTTCAGCAGTGTTCCCCCTCGTTCTCGGTCTCCACGCGCGAGGAGGAGCCGTCCTTCTTGGAGTTCCGGGCCTCGCCGTCGACCTTCGATACCGGCCCCCACATCGAGCGCATCCGCCGCTTCATCGAGCGCGCCGGGTTGAGCCCCGAGGAGTTCAACGAACTGTTCCTGGCCTGCAAGCCCGACTTCGAAGCCATCCAGCGCCGCATCCCCGGCCCCGTCGAAGAGATTCGCGCCATCCTCGAGACGCTCGAAAAGATTCAAATCCTCAATAGCCTCCATTTCGAGATGCGCGACTCGCCCGCGCCCCGCAAGACCGACAAGGGGCGGGCCTGCACCGTGGCCGAGGTGGTTCGCGGCAAGGAGAGCCTGGACCTGGAGCTGCACTTCCTGGGGGACAACCTCTACGACGTAAAGTACCGGCTCCACACCGATATCCCCGAGACCAAGCTCTCTGCCCGGGATCGCGATTTCCTCGAACAGATCAAGGCGGTCAACCAGCGCAAGACCGTGCTTTGCCGCATCGTCGCTTGCCTGTTCCGCAACCAGTACCGATACCTGCTGACGGGCGACCCTCTCCAGATGGCTCCGCTGACGCAGGCCCAGATGGCGCGCGAGCTTCAGGAGGAAGAGGCGACGATCAGCCGTTTGATTCGGGACAAGCACCTCTCTTCGCCCCACGGGGATCTGCCCGTGAAGAGGCTGTTCCGCAAAGTGGCGGAGGTCGTGAAGGATCTCATCGCCTTGAGGGAGGCGCGCGAGCTGGCCGCCGGCGCCATCGCCAGTCCCTACACGGACACGCAGCTCCAGGGCATTCTCGAAGCCGAGTACGGGCTGCGCCTCTCGCGCCGGGCGATCACTTACCACCGCAATCGCACCAAGGCGGGCGCAAACTTCTACTCGCGCAACCGCCTGCGCAAACCCGCGGCGGCGACGGCGAGCTGACCGATGGGCCGCAGTTCCAAGCCCCACATCGTGCCGTTGCAGGGCCGCCGGGCGCGCAAGCGCAAGGGTATGCCGCCCGCCCGCCCTTCGCCGCGCGACACGCCCCACACCGAGCCCGAGCGGCTTGCCGAGTCGATGCCCGTGAAGCTGCAACACGGCCCGCGACGCGACCGGACGGTCCACGAGGTCTTCGAAGACGGGAACCGCGCGCTTCTGGCGGGCAACTACGTCGCCGCCGCCCAGCGCTACCGCCGCGCCCTGCTTCTCGGCGGAGATCTCGCGGAGGCTTACAACAACCTCGCCGTGGCCTGCCACCGGCAGGGGTTCTTCTTCGAGGCCAGGCGCGCCGTCGAACGGGCGCTCGACATCGATCCGGCCTGCGCGCTCTACTACCATAACGCCGCCCTCATAGCGCGCGATGCCGGCGAGCCGGACAAGGCCATCGAGTACCTAGGCCAGGCCCTGATCCACGAACCTCGTTCCGCGCCGCTGCTGCAGTCGCGGGGGCTGATCCTGCACTCGCAGAAAAAGTTCGCCGAGGCGTTGGCGGACCTGTCTCGCGCGCTGGAGCGGGACCCGTCGCTGCCGGGGCTGGTCTGCCAGGTCGCGGTCGCGGCGTCCAGCGCCGGAGACGCCGGTCGCGCCCGCGACCTCTTCAACCGCCTGACCGCCGCCCACCCCTCCGACCCGGAGCCTTACTACAACCTGGGCTTCATCTCGCTGGGGATGGGCGACACGGCGTCGGCATTGAAGTACCTGGAGCGCGCGCGCGCGCTGGAGCCCGCGCACCCGGGAGCGGCCTTTCAACTCGCCTCGATCTACGCCAGGAACCGCGACGAGGACGACAACCGCGCTCGTGCCATCGCGATCCTGGAGTCTTGCATCGCCTCCAACGCCGAGCTGGACGTGCGCCGCGGACGCAAGCTGGCGCCGGTCCATTTCCTTCTGGCCAGTCTCTATGACGACAACCAGGAAGGCTATGCGCAGGCCATCGAGAGCTACCGGCAGGGCCTGGAGAGGGACCCCGATTTCTACGTCGCCCACAACAACCTGGGCGCGCTTTACCTGGAGGCCGGCGACGTCGAAAAGGCGCTGGATCACTTTGCGCGGGCACTGTCGATTCGGCCGACTTACGTGAAGGCCTGTTTGAACTTCTCCAAGGCGCTCTATCGCAGGGGCAGCCAGTCTCCGCTGGAGGAGAGGATCGAGACGCTGCTGGGGGCCACGGGGAAGCACGCGCCCTATGCGCTGGCCATCGTGGCGCGGTGCCTGGTGGACCTGGCCGAGCACGAGGTCTACTCGGAGATCCACGAGCGCGATCACAAGATCAAGAACGTGCTGGGCCTGACGGGGAACAGGCTGCAACGCATGCGGTCGAGATCGGACAACGAAGTGGCTGCAGCGGAGCTGGACGAAGTGCTGACGGTCTTGAAGGACGCCTACGAGAGTATGGGAGCCTACCTGCGAGCGATCCGTCCTCAGGCGGATCGGGCCGGGCGGACGGATCTGAACGAGGCGGTGCGCAAGGTGGCGGCGAAGGTCGAGGGGGCCCGTCCGGAAGGCTGCGATCTGTCGGTGTCGCTGGCTCCAGGGCTGCCCTCGATTCCCGGCGAGGCTTCTCGCTTCGAGGAGGCCATCCTCAACCTGGCTACCAACGCCCTGGAGGCGCTCGATGGACCGGGCCACCTTCGGCTTGCGACCTTCCTGGACGAGGAGAGAGGCGTGGTGGGCGTGAGCGTCGAGGACAACGGCCCAGGTATCCCGGCGCACATCCGAGAGGCGATCTTCAAGACGGGCTACACGACCAAGCCGACAGGAAACGGGCTTGGCCTTTCCATCGTTCGGCGCACCATCGCCGACAGCCACGGGACGCTGGAAGTCTCGTCGACGCCGGGCCGGCTGACGCGTTTCACGATGAGCTTCCCTCTGGAGATGGAGTCGATGCCGCGCGGCGGGGGGATCTCGATGACCGAGACGGTCCACGAGGACCCCGGAAGCCTGATCGTCTCGGAGCTGGCGTGACCTCATGGCGAAGATCGAACGTATGAAGGTCCTGGTTGTCGACGATCAGGCCGAGATCGTGAAGCTCGTGGCCGAGCTTGCCAAAGCGCGCGGCCTGGAAGTGGAGAGCTTCAGCGATCCCGACAAGGCGCTCGCCGCCGTGAAGAAGGATGCGAAGGTCTACACGCTGGCGATCCTGGACTACGACTTGGGCCGGCGCAAGAAGACAGGCCTCGCGCTCCTGGAGGAGCTCCGCAAGGTCGCGCCGGAGCTGCGCGCCGTAATGCTTTCGGGCCAGGGGAGCATCCAGCTGGCCGTGGCTGCGATGAAGGCCGGCGCGTCGGCCTGGATCGAGAAGAACTTCGACCTGTCGGACAAGCTCGAGGCCAACATTGCCAGGGCGGCGGAACTGTCGGGGCTGCTCGACGAGCTCTCCGCAACCAAGGAGAGCAACCGCGAGCTGTCGGCTCGCGTCGACTTCTACCAGGAGGAGTTCTACCGCAAGTACCGGATGGTGGGACAATCGCCGATCATAAAGGACCTGCTTCAGCAAGTGGAGCGTTTGGCTCCAATTCCCAGGCCGGTGCTTTTGCGGGGCGAGAGGGGCACGGGCAAGGAACTGGTGGCGGCGGCGCTCCACCAGGCCAGTCCTCGCAAGAACGGGCCCTTCGTGACGCTCAACTGCGCCGCGCTCTCGGAGGGGCTTCTGGAATGCGAGCTGTTCGGGCAGGAAGAAAACGCGTTCAACAACGCGCCGTTCCGCCGCGGCCGCTTCGAAATGGCCCACAAGGGCACCCTGTTCCTGGACGAGATCGGCAACATGCCCTACGACTTCCAACAGAAGATCCTTCGCGTGCTGGAATACCAGTCGTTCGAGCGGGTCGGCGGCGGCCAGACGATCAAGGTCGACGTGCGGGTGGTGGCCGCGACCAACGCGGACCTGGACAAGGAGATGAAACGCGGCCGATTCCGCGAAGACCTCTACGACCGGCTGGCGTTCGAATCGATCCGGCTGCCGGCCCTGCGAGAGCGCCGCGAGGACGTCCCGCAGCTGGCGGCGCACTTCCTGAGACTGCTCACCGGAGAGGTCCCCGGCATCGAACCCGAACGCTTCGAACCCGACGCCGAGAAGCGGCTGGCGGCCCACGATTGGCCCGGCAACATCCGCGAGCTGAAGTTCTTCGTGGAGCGGGTCGCGTATCGAACCCGGCGCTCAACCATAAGGGCTCAGGACCTCCCACCTCTGGAGAGGGCGGGCGCTGAAGCCGCGCCGGAGGCGGGCACTGGCGATTTTCGCCAGCGAGTGGCTGAATTCAAGCGTAAACTGATACAGGATGCGTTGACGCGCTCCGGGCAAGACCGCGAGCGCGCAGCCAAGCTCCTCAAGCTGTCACCCCAGGAGTTTGCCGATATGGCCGACGCGATGGGCCTCGACAGCTGAGGCCGTTACCAGGAGGACCACGATGGGACTGTTTGCGAGACTGGGTCAAGGAGCAAGTGGCCCAGGCGATGGTCGAGGAGCGGCGCGCGCAGAAGAAGCTCGCGGAGTACAAGGAAGAAGCTGCCAGCTGGAAGAGCAAGGCCCAGTTCGCGGTAACCAAGGGCGACGACGCACTGGCGAAGGCCGCGCTGGTTCGCTACAAGTCGAGCCAGGATCTCGTCGTGCAATGCGAGAAGGACCGCGAGCGCCAGTCCCAGGGCGTCGAAACGCTCAAGCAGGCCCTCACCGCGATGGAGGCGAAGATCGAGGACGCCAAGCGCCAGAAGAAGACCCTCATCACGCGCAAGCACATCGCGGAAACGAAGATGAAGCTCTCCACGACCGTCGACTCGGTGAAGGAGACCGACGCGTTCGCCGAGTTCGACCGCATCGCCAACAAGATCGAGGACATGGAGCTCAAGAGCGGCGTGATGCTCGAACTCTCGGGCGGAGACGCCGTGAAGGCCGAGGTCAAGCTGCTCGAGGGCGCCAGCGAGGTCGACATCGAGCTGGCAAAGCTCAAGGCGGAGATGGGCGTCGACAAGGGTGGCGGCCAGTAGGGCAACCGTTGCTGCGCCGGCAACCGGCCTAGGTCTTCTCGGCGCCGCCCATCGCCAGGTAGGCGCTGTCGACAAACGCGTACAGGAACGAGAGCCCGAAGATCCAGGCGGGCAAAGTCGAAACGGCATTCAGCCGTTTGCGCAGCTCGGGGTCTCCGACCCACGACATCATCGTCGCCGGGTCCGGCGCGTTGACCATCACCGAGACCTTGTTCGACACGAACGCGTAGATCGGCCCGACGTAGGCCACAACGACCCATGCCAGGCCTACGGTCACGACAGCCATCGTCGCCAGGCCCCGAGCTCTCGCCCCGAGCCGGATCTGACCCAATCCGGGGCAAACCAAGGTCAACAACCACGCCTGGATCAGCGCGCCGACGCCCGTAGCCCTCTTTGCCGGCCCCGTGGTAGCGTCCATGCCGCTCAATGTAAGTCCGACGATGCCGACGGTCAAGCCCAGCAGCTCAGCCCGGGAGCCAGCCGCCACGAGGCAGGACGGCTCCGGTTCCTCCGCCATTCAGCCGATGTTCGACATGAGCGACTCGGAGTTCCGCCTTCTCCGGGAGTTCATTCACCAAGAAACCGGCATCCATCTGCCGGACACGAAACGCACGCTTTTGAGCAACCGGTTGCGGCCCCGGCTAAAAGCCTACTCGATGACGAACTTCCGGGACTACTACGTCCACGTGCGCGCGCTCGGCGATGCGGGCGTGGCCGAACTGGCAGACGCCGTCACGACCGGCACCACGGAGTTCTGGCGCTTCCCCCTCCAGATGCAGTTCGTGTCCGGCGAGATCCTACCGCAGATGGCCAGCCGCCTGCGAGGCCGGCGCTCCCCGGACGCGCGCCTCTGGAGCGCGGGCTGTTCCACGGGCGAGGAGCCTTACTCCCTGGCGATGGCCGTACTCGACACCGTGCCGCAGCGACTGGCCACCCGCTTCCGAATCGACGCCACGGACCTCAGTCCCCGGGCCATCGAGAAGGCCCGCGCCGGACGTTACAAAACCTCGAAGCTCACCGGAGTCCCGCCGCCGGCGCTGGACCGCTACTTCGTCGTGGAGCCCGACGGCAGCCGTGCGGTTTCCCCTCTCGCGCGGGCGCTGGTGAGTTTTCGCGTCGAGAACCTACAGGATGCCGGAAGGACGGCCCCGGCCAGTTATGACGCGATCCTTTGCCGCAACGTGATGATCTACTTTTCGGAGACCGCGCGCCGGCAGAGCGTCACGGATCTGTTCGGAGCGCTTCGCCCCGGAGGATGGCTGATGCTCGGCCCGTCCGAAATGATTCTCGAACCGCCGCCCGGACTTCGGCACGTCGCCCCCTCGGTCTACCAGAAAACCCAGCCATGAGTTGCGGCCGGCAAAGCAAGAAGCCCGTTACCGGAGAAAGCGACCGGCGTACCTCCGACGATGCGGGGCTCGTCCGGCTGCTCGAGATGGCGATGCGCAACTCCGTCGAGAAGATCTCCGCGATGCTTCAGGTTCCCATACTGATCGACGGGGCGGCGGTTACCCCCGCCGCAGCCGGACTGATCGAGCTTCCAGCCAGCACTCCGTGCACCGCGGTTCTCCTCGGAATCCGCGGCGAAACCGGCGGCAACCTACTGATGAGCCTCACCAACGCCGGCGCCGTGACGCTCTGTGAGATGGCGCCCGACGAGTTCAAGCAGTACATGCCCGAGCCGGCCGAGCGGCTGCAGGCGTTGATGGAAGAACTCGGTAACCTGCTGGCCTCGACCTATCTGGACGTCTTCAGCGACGTGGCCGGAATGCGCCTGCTGCCGACCCCGCCGCGGTTCCTCCGGCTCTCTACGGAGGCGCTCTGCGAGAGCCTGCTGGCGCCGCTGGCCGAGGGTCCCGCCAGTCCTGGGGCCCGACTATTCACGTCCCACCTGGTGCTTCGATCGCCGTTGACTCGCATGCTCATCGCCTCGGTTTTTCCGGGCGACGCCGTGCGCCGCATCTTGGAAGGTGCGCGCAAGTGCATGCCTGAGCTATTCTGAAGCTGAAGCACGACCATGAGTATCCCCCCGAACTCGTCAGGCGCGTCCCGGAGGAAGACCACCGTCTTGGTCGTCGACGACGCGATTTACTCCCGGGTTGCGCTGCGGAGGATTCTGGAGACCGAGTCCGACTTCGAAGTCATCGCGGAGGCGGAAAATGGCGTCGAGGCCGTGAAGAAGTACAAGCTCTACCGCCCCGACGTGGTGCTAATGGACATCGTCATGCCGGAGCAGGACGGCATCGAGGCGCTGCGGGACATCGTCAGCTTCGACCCCTCCTGCCGCGTGATCATGTGCAGCGCCATCGGCCAGGAAAAGATGCTCACCACGGCCATCAGCCTGGGTGCCAAGGACTACATCCTGAAGCCGCCGGTGGCCGAGAAGATCATCAGCTCCATCCGGCTGGTGGTCTCGACCGGGCCTCAGTAGGCTACATCGACGGGCGCACCGCCTGCAGGCGCATCTGCAGGTTCTCGCGGCCGTTCCAGTTGTCCAGTTCGAAATGGAAGGCGACGTCGAGACAACTGGCGGCCTTCAGGGCCCGCTCGACCTCCTCGGAGAGGTTGAATCCAACGTTCTTGACGTCTCGGGGAAGTGCGGGGGACTCCAGGCGCACGTGCTTGCCGTCGCCAATCCGCTCGGCCCGCGCAACCGGCAGTCGGCAAAGCGCCAGGAGGGGCGACGGATTGCCCTGCCCGAACGGCGCGAGCCGGTCCAACTCCTGGAGCGTCTGCTGCGTCAGGGACTCCGCGCCGAGCACGGCAGACAGCTCCAGGGGCGGCGCGTCGGGGCGGGTGCGGAGCCGATCGGCGGAGTACTCGGCGAGGGCATCGGCGAAGGCGTTTACGCGAGAGACCTCGATCGTGAAGCCTACAGCCATCGCGTGGCCTCCGAAGCGCACGAGACGATCGCGCTGAGTCTCCAGCGCCGCCACGAGATCGAAGCCATCCACGCTGCGGCCCGAGCCCGTCGCCGTGGCCCCATTCGAAGCCAGCACCAGGAACGGCTTGTGAAAGCTGTCCTTCAGGCGCTGCGCCACAAGACCCACGAGACCCTTTTTGTCCGTTGGCAACACCACCACCGGAAGCGCCCGATCCGCCCACGCCGGCGCCTGGTCCAGCGCGACTTTCATCAGCTCGGTCACCAGCCGGATGCGCTCGTGGTTGATGGCGGCCAGCCGAAGAGCGAGCCGCCCCGCCGCCGCCACGTCGCGAGCCATCAGCAGGTTCAGCGACACGCGGTGATCGTCGATGCGGCCAGCGGAGTTGAGCTTCGGGCAGATCTTGAAGCCGATGTGGTCGACCGTCAACCGCTGGCCCACCAGCCGTTCGAGCCCGAGCAGCGCCCGCAAACCGGGATGCTCCGTGCGTGCCAGCTGCCGCAGCCCTTCGCGCACCAGGATGCGGTTCTCGCCCACCAGCGGGACCATGTCGGCCACGGTGCCGATGGCCACGACGTCCAGGCAGTTCCGGGCGAAGCGCTCGCGAACGTCCTCCCGGCCCTCGACCTGTGACGTGGAGAGCAACGCCAGCCCGAACTTGTACGCCACGCCGGCCCCGCACAAGTGCGGAAACGGATACTCCCGGCCCGGGATCCGGGGATGAAGCAGGATGGCATGCTCGGGCAACTTGTCCGGCAACGTGTGATGATCCGTGACGATGACCGACACGCCCAGACTCACGGCGTAAGCGATCTCTGCCGTCGCGCTGACGCCGTTGTCGACCGTGATCAGCAGCGACGCCCCCCCTTCGCGCAGCTGGCGGATCGCGTCGCAGTTGAGCCCGTAACCCGCCGACTGGCGATCCGGGATGAAGACTTCGACGCGGGCGCCCAGCTTCTTGAGCACCCAGAAGAGGATCGTCGAAGCCGTCATCCCGTCCACGTCGTAGTCGCCGTAGACGACCACCGACTCTTGCTCGCGCACCGCTTGGTGCACCCGTTCGCAGGCCTGCTCCATCGAAGGAAACAGGAAGGGATCGAGCAGATCGCCCGTGTCGGGCTCCAAGAACTTGCGGCCCGACCCCTCTTCCCGGATGCCCCGGCTGACCATCACGTCGCTGACGAGACGCGATACGCCCAGCAGCCGCCCGAGCTCCAGGCTCAAGTCGCTGGATGCGGTCGGAAAGTTCCAGGCGCGTTCTTGCGTTTGCACGGGCAGGTAAGTCTAGCAGCAGCAACCAGGGCCATTCAATCCGGACTCAATGGCCCGCCGTCCCGAAGGTCACGGCCGACTGCAGGGCCAACGCGCGGCGGCCGAGGCCTTTGACGTGCATCAGGTCCTGCAGGCCGTGGAAAGCGCCGTGGCGAGTCCGATGGTCGGCGATCCGCGAAGCGAGCACCGGCCCGATCCCAGGAAGGCGGCACAGCTCCTGAGCCGGCGCCGAGTTGACGTCGACGCGAGCGGCGGGCGCTGCTGCCTTCGACGGCTTCTGAAGCCTGCCCTTCGAGACGGCGACCGTCTGCCCGGGTCCAGCCGCTCTCGGTCGCGGGTTCGACGCCAACTGCACAGGCCCCAAGACCATCGGCTGCGCGACCGGAGCCGTCGCCGCAGTCTCGAACTCGCAGAGCGGCGCGAGCTTCCGTGCAAGGTTGACCCCGATTCCCTTGACGCGCGTCAGGTCGTCGGGCCCGCGGAAATCGCCCCGCTCGGCGTGTTCGTCCAGGATGGCCTCGGCCAGTCGGGGCCCGACTCCCGGAAGAGCCAGCAGCTCCGAGTAGGTGCACCAGTTCACGTTGACCCGCCCCTGGGCCCGGGCGATTCCGCCCGACAGCGCCCCGCACAGCAGTACCACCAGAATCGTTCTCACTTCAGCAGCCTCCTTCGATTGTACGTGTCCGTCGTGGACGCGCGAAGGCTACCCGACGTCAGGTCGTCACGGCGCTGAAATCGGCTGAAATGAGATTTCCCCGTACAGCGTAAAGCTGTCAGCCCGCTCGATTCGCACGCGCTGGTAGCTGCCGATGGTCGATCGAGGCGCGCGCACCAGCAGACTCTTGTTGCCGGGCGTGCGCGCCAGCATCACCTCGGGATCGCGCCTGCTCACGCGCTCCACCAGGCAGCGCTGTTCGCTGGCGACATCGCGCTGGTTCACCTCGTGCTGAATCGCCTTCTGCACTTCGATCAACCGCGCCAGTCGCTCCTTGCGAACCTGGACGGGAATCTTGTCGCCCAGCTTGACCGCCGGCGTACCCGGGCGTTCCGAGTAGTAGAACATGAACGCCGAGTCGTAACGAAGGCGACGCACAGCCTCCAGGGTCAACTCGAAGTCCTCCTCGGTCTCGCCCGGGAAGCCGCAGATGATGTCGGTGGAGACAGCCAGGGTGGGTATCGCAGCCCGGGCCCGCTCGATCACGGCCAGGTACTCCGAGACCGAATAGAGTCGCTTCATCCTTCGAAGGATCTTGTCCGACCCGGATTGCAGCGGAAGGTGAAGGTAGGGCATCACGTTGGCGTTGGAGGCCATCGCTTCTATGACGCGATCGGTGAAGTCGCGCGGATGCGACGTCAGGAAGCGAAACGAAACGTGCGGGTGGCGCCGGGCCATCGTCTCGAGCAGCCGCGCAAAGTCCCACTCCCCGTGGCGGTAGGCGTTGACGGTCTGCCCCAGCAGCGTGATCTCGAGCACGCCGGCGCCGCTCATCCGGTCGACGGCGGCCAGCAACGGCTCGGCGGGCTCGTTCATCTCCGGGCCTCGGGTGTTCGGCACGACGCAGAACGTGCAGCGGTAGTCGCACCCGCGGATGATCGGCAGGTAACGCTTGAACTCGGTCTCCTGCTCCATCTGCAGCGGCGGCAGGTCGCCGGCCTCTTCGCCGACTCCCGGCGGAGGCGGCAGCCCCGCGAGCACCTCCGGCAGCTTGCCCGCCGCAAGAGGCGGGATCACGAAATCGGCCTCTCGCTCCAGGTATTCGCTCGATTGAGCGGCCATGCAGCCCATGACGCCCACGACGAGCCAGGGCCTCTTCGCTCTCACGGCTCGAAGCTGGCCCAGCGTTCCCTTGATGCGGTCTTCAGCCTTCTCGCGGATCGCGCAGGTGTTCAGGACCACCAGATCGGCCTGTTCCCACGCGCTGGTCAGACCGTAGCCGGCCTCCCGCAATGCCAGGCCGATGTCGCTCGAGTCGGCCTCGTTCATCTGGCAGCCGTAGGTGAGGATGGATGCGCGTCCGATCATCGCGAAAGCCTCTTGGTCATCCGGACGGTGGTGCCGCCGCCGGGGGTCGCGATGATATCACAGGTAGCCATCAGGTTGTCCATCAGCACGAACCCCCTCCCCCGAGGGCTGAGCGGATCGTCGTCGAGCGCCATCGACTCCGATGCGATGCCGTCCCTCGGAGGGCCGTGCCCGTGGTCGACGACTTCCACCGTCACCACGCGCTCGTTGCGATCCAGGTGGAACACGATGTCCACAAACCCGGAGAACGCCTTCGGATAGGCGTACACGACGGCATTCGTGGCGGCCTCGTCGACGGCGTAGATGAGCGTGTAGGCGTCGTCGCCCTCCAGCTCCAGGTGCGAGGCCATGGCGGCAGTGAAGTCGCGGACGTCCTTGAGGTTGATCTCGGAGTTGAGCACCCGAAGGTAGCCAACCTCCGAGGAGATGGCGCTTTGGTGGCAGCGCATGGCCACGATCGTCACGTCGTCGGCGCCGGAGGTGGCCGGCGGCGAGGCGAGCAAGGTCGACAGGAACGGGTGGGTTCCGGCCTTTCCGCTCTCCAGGAGCAATCGCTTCAGCACGGTCTCCGTGCCGATGGGCCGGTCCTGGACGTTCAGGTGGAACAGCCCGTCGGTGTAGAGCAGGACCAGGTCGTCCTCCGTGAGGTAGATCCGCCCCTCGTTGTAACGGGCATCTTGAAAGATTCCGAGAAAGGGGCCGCCCGCGGACAGCTCGGTGCACTTCCCGCGGCGCGCCGAGTAAACGATCGGGAACTCGTGGCCCCCGTTGGAGAAGGTGAAGGAATTCGTCGTCGGATCGAGGATCCCGTAAAAGAGCGTGACAGCCTCTGCGCTGCCGTAACTGTTGATGATCAGGCGGTTGACGTTCTCGAGGACCTGCCCTGGCGTCAATCCGCGGATGGCCTCCGTGCGCAAGAGCGTCTTGGTGAGCACCATCAACAGAGAGGCCGGGAGTCCCTTGCCGGCGACGTCGCCGATAGCGATGCCCCACCGCTGCCCGTCGAGCGGGATGTAGTCGTAGAAGTCGCCCGCGATGTTGTCCGCAGGCAGGAAACGCGACCCGAAGCCGAAACCTTCGATGGCAGGGTCGCTGGAGGGCAACAGGCCCAGCTGGACCTTGTAGGCCAGGTCGAGGGCCTTCTGGCGCTTCTGCTCCAGCACCGAGAGATCGTGGACCTTCTCCTCCAGTTGCCGCCGCGTCGCCGTGAGCAAGCGGTTGCGGTTCCGCAGCTCCTGTTGCAACGTGACGATGCGCAGGTGGGCGGCCAGACGCGCGCGCAGCTCGCCGGCGTCGAACGGCTTGGTGACGTAGTCGGCGGCCCCGATCTCCAAACCCCTTACCTTGTCTCGCGGGTCCGACTTCGAGGTCAACAGGATGACGGGGACGTTCTTGGTGCGGGTTCGCGCCTTCACCCGGCGGCAGAACTCGTAGCCGTCCATCCCGGGCATCACGATGTCGCAGAGGATGGCGTGCGGAAGAAACCGGGAGAGCAGCTTCAGCCCCTCTTCGCCCGAGGAGGCCGTGGTGACCTGGTAGCCCTGCTCCGTGAGCACGCCCGAGATGAGTCTGCAGATCATCGACGAATCGTCGATGACGAGAACCTCTTGGACTTTGGGGCGGCGACGAGCCATGCGGAGCGAGTTTCGGGAGCCCTCAGTCTAACATCCTCCGGCGGCCTCGGGCCCGGCGGCTAAAACTCGAAGTGCTTGTGGTCGGGCTGGGACTTCCACTCGAAGGGCTTGCCACCCGGCCGCTCCAGATAGACCTCGACCAGCCGCGACGGACGCCCGGAATCGGCAAAGTAGAGGAACGATTCCACGGCCGTCCCTTCCAGCTCGTCGATGAACCTGTAGCTGCCGTCGGCGGCCTGCACGGACACGCGGGCGCGGACCACGTCGAGGAGCTGTGTCGCCTCCAGGCCTCGATTGGCCGGCGCCAGGTCCCGCAGCTGCCGCAGCTCCGAGTCGTACATCACCAGCCGGACCTTCACGAAGAGCTCGGCTTTGTCGCGGCGCGCGAGGCTGGCGAAAAACCTGGTGTCGTAGATCGCCCCCGCAGGACGCTTCTCCTCGGAGAGACGTCGAGCCACAGCCTCGGGCCGGATCAACGACGCGCCCGCAGCGGAGCGCAGGCCCGTCTCGAACGCGTCGAGAAACTCGGCCGTGGCCGGCCCGGTCCGCTTGGGAGTCTGATCGACCGCCTCCAGGAGGGCCACTCTGGGACTGCTTGAAAGCCCCTTTCCCAGCCTCGAAACGAGCTGGGCGGTCAGGGCACCTACAGCCCGCGGCGAGAGCGCAGGCCGGCGCAATTCCGAAGCCACGCTCCAGCTATGGTTGGGATCGCAGGCCAGGAGCAAACCGGGGGCCGCAAGGGCCGCCAGCGCGACTCGCGCGGCCTTCGACCGCCACCGCGCCGTCATATCAGCCCGGTGTTGCCCACCAGCCAGCCGGCCAGCGCGGCAAACACGATGACGAGTCCGTAGTACGCCAGCGACAGCCTCATCCCGATCACTTCAGCCACGGCGAAGAGCGTGGAGAGGCTGACGCCCGGCGCGGCAACTACGAAGGCCAGCGCCGGCCCGGAGGCCATGCCCATCGCCATCAGCGCCTTGGCGGTGAGCGCGGCCATGATGCTGCCCATGAAGACCAGGGCGCCTGTCAAGGAAGCCAGCGAGGTCGCAGCAAGCGACTGGTCGCCCACGGCCTGGCGGAAGAGGCGGAAGCTCTCGGGAAACCGTTGTTGCATCTCCTGGAGCACTCCGAGGACGAAGAGGCCAATCATGATTTTGGGCAGGAGTCGACGGATGAGAAAGGTGCTCTTGGCGAACCACGCCTGAACGTCGTCCCCGGTGAAGTAGAGCCGGAGCGTGACCAGCAGACCGGTGAAGTTGAGAAGCACCCAGGGCACCTTGTAATGCCATCGGATCTCCTCCACCGGCAGCAGCAGAGTCATCAGGATCAGGTAGAGGAAGAAGTTGAAGATGGCCCAGCTGCTGCGCGGCGCCGGTCCCAGTAGCGGCTCGTCGCACTCCCGCGGGACGGGCCGGCCCCGGGCGAAGCATCGCTCGAAGGTGAGCCCCAGCGCCACGGCCGTGACGATCACCGTCGCGACGATCGCAGAACCCATCCGCGGTCCCAGCAGATAGAAGCCGTAGAACATCGAGATCAGGTTGATGGATGGGCCCGCGAAGAGGAACGTCACGGCTGGGCCCAGCCCGGCTCCCTGCTCGCAGAACGCGGCGAATAGCGGCAGGATGCCGCAGGAGCAGACCGAGAGCACCGAGCCCGCCACCGACGCGACGAGATAGGCGGTCCAGCGATTGGCTTTCGGAGACAGGAACCGCACGACCGTCGACTTGGGGATGAAAACGCCGACTCCTCCGGCGATGAAGAACGCCGGAATGAAGGCTCCGGAGAGCTTCCCCACCAGGTTGCTGTAGACCGAAAACAGGCCGGCAGTGAACAGAGAGCTGAACAGATCCATTGCCTACCATGATATGCGCCGGCCGGGCCGAGGACCAACCTCGATTTACGTGAGGGGCCTGCGCGCTGCTTCGGTGTCGTACAATCTGGCCCATGAGGCTTCTGCTGTTCTTGCTCGTGGCGTCCCGCGCCCTGGCGTGCGATCCGATCCTGCTCGACCTCATCCGTGGGCAGGAGCGGGTTTCCGTCTTCGACCAGGCCATCGAGGGCGTCAGCACCAAGCTCAACGACGTCGCAGCCTACGCACGCTCGGGCGACTGGGAGAAGGGGACGGCGCTGCTGGGAGTGGTGCAGCAAAGCTGGATCGGCGTCTATGCGAAGTACTACCTCTCTCGTCCCTCGGAGCCCGCCACAACGAGCGGCTGGCAAGCGACGTTCGATTCGGTGTCGCAGGACCTGGGCAGCCTGGGGAAGCTCTACGCGGTTAAGGACTTCGAGAAGCTGCATCCGGTGGTGCGCAACGTGCAGGACCGGCTGATCCGGTTCTACCGGCAGCGCTTGCCGGAGACTCCGCAGAAGGCCTTCGAGAGGGCGCGGACCATGGCCCAGCGCCTCGGGGAGCAGGCCGCTCGACCGGACGTTCGGAAGCGCGATCTGGGAGAGACGTTCCTCTACCTCGATCAGCAGGTGAGGCGGTTGCCCCTGGTAGACGGCGCGCCACGAGATAAGCTGATGGCCGCGCTCAGGGCCGCGGACGCCGCACTGGGAAAACCGCAGGATGCCGCGGCGGCGGCCCGTCGCGTCGACGCCGCGCTGGAGACCTATCGCCAGCAGGCGCTGGAGAAGCTCTGGTTCTCCCGGCCGGCTCCGGGGGGAAAGGACGTGTCCAGATGAAGATCTATGTGTTCGGAAGTCTGAAGCCCGACTGCAATAACTGTCGAGCTGCCGAGAAGCTGGTCGAGGAAGTCATCGCTCCGTGGGGTGCGGAGGTCGACTACCAGAAGGTCACGATCAACTCGGCGGAGGCCAAACAGTACGGCGTCATGGTCACGCCGTCGATCGTGGTCAACGGCAAGCTCATCACGCACGGCGCCGTTCCGGACGCCGCCCAGCTGCGCTCGGTGCTCGAGGCCGAACGGGCTCGCAGGTAGGCGCGGCCTCACTAACCGCGGCGGCTGCCGCGGGCGAATCCCGCCCCACGAGAGTGCAACTTCCGGGGCCGCGCGTCCGTATTGTGTCATGAGAATGGGTGTTGCTGGCCGGATTGACGATCGGGAAAGCCGTACCTATACTCAAAGAACACACAAAAAAAGGCAGTGCAGGAGGAGATGAAAGTCATGCGAGTCAGAGCAAACCTGGGCCGGGCGGGTTCGAGCCGCTTGCTCGCCGTTGCCGTTCTGACGCTGGTCCTCTCCTCTGCCTCCGCGACTCCGGCCCAGGCCGGCATTCTCGACACCATCAAGGGGTTCTTCGGGAAGGCCTCCGACACGGTCAAGGGCTTCTTCTCCGGAGGCGGCGAGCAGGATTTCGTCAAGCTGATGCAGCAGGCCGCCACGTCCCAGCAGGGAGTCAGCGACAAGCAGACCAACCTGCAGGCGCTCCTCAACGGGCGCGGCACCGCCAACGTGAAGCCCAACGATCCGATGATCAACGAGCGGTTGAACGACCTCGCGCAGGCCTCCCGCCAAAATGAGGCGCTCTACCTGTCCCTGCTCAAGGCCCGCGACGAGCTGGTAAAGGGCAAGAAGGACATCAGCAAGTACCAGGACACGCTCTCCCAGATCACGGAAAAGCAGAACGCTATCGAGCAGCAGTATCAGGAGATCCAGAGCTTCAGCCGCAAGATCGGCGCGTTTACTCCCCCGGCGACCATCGCCTCCGCAGGCGGCTCCAAGGCCACGGCGATGGGCGGCATGGGCGAAGTCGACTTCAACGATCCGTCGGTGCAGGGCTACATCGATGAGTGGCTCAAGGGCGTCCAGCTCACCCAATGGGGCCAGTACATCGCCCCCGGCGCTGTCGCCGCTGGTCCGCCGGATCACGGCGCAATGGGCCGACACGAGTGGATCTGGAAGAACATGTGGACCAAGAGCGCCGATTCCAACATCACCCTGGGCGACTTCGTCCGCCAGCGCTTGGCCGGCAGGAGCCCGCAGATCGAGTTGAGCCGCCACGTGGCCAGCGCCGGACCTGCCACTGTGAACGCGGTCCAGACCTCCCAGAGCACCCCGGTGCCGGTCGCGCAGCCGGCTGCGTCTCAGGTCGAATCGGCTTCAGCAGTTTCCGCCGTGTCCCCCGACCAGCCCTCGGGCGAACTGCGCGATGTCGTGGATCAGGAAAAGTCGGTCCTCAACTCCATCGCCAAGCTCAACACCGACGGCCAAGGCAACAGCGAGGCCGCCCGCAAGCTCTACGAGAGCCTGAAGGCGATCCAGACGCGCAAGAATCAGTTGATGTCGACTGCGGTCGCCGCCCCAGCCGCCAGCAACACCGGCGGCTCCTCTGGCTCGATCACGACGCCGCGGTAAGCGCTCCGGTGTCGGTTCGCTGGGCTCCGCATCGTCGGGGCCGCTCAACCGTTTGCGCGCATCCCGTTCGTCCTGTCGAAGGATGGACGGAGGGGAAGCCACGCCATGCGAGAAGGCTCTCCGAAACGTGTCGGAGGGCCCCGGCTGAGCAGGCATCCGGCCTGGAGCCTGCCGACTACCTCGGGCCCAGCGTCGCCTCTGCAACACCGGCCAGCGACTGGGTGTGCGTGTCGTTGGTGTCGCCCTTGATGCCGATCGCGACAATTCGCGGGACCTCGCCATTGATCCGGAAGGCGCGCCGGTAGTCGGCCTCGACGTCGCGCTCGAAGGTTTGCCACTGTCCGTTCGTGCCTTGGCCTTTGCCGATGACGACGTACCAGACATTCTTGAGCCCCGTGCGGTCACTGCGGATGAAGGCCCCGACCTCGTTGGAGGTCGTCCAGGCGTAGCCGATCGTGTTCGGCGCAATCCAGCCGTCCTTCTTGTCGAACACGACGAAGAACCGGAAGGCCGTGTCCTCGCGCTTGGCGGTGGAGATGTCGGCCCCCGGAGGCACCTGGTCGACACGGAACTTCACGCGGAGCATCGGATTCGAAGCCACTGCAAACGGGCCCACCTTGTGACCGATCTGAACCGAGTCGTCCTTGCTCGGCATCCGCAGAAAGAGAAAGCCGGCGGCCGGCCGTTCCAGAGTCCAGTTCTTGGGATCGTCTCGCTCGCTCTCCCAGCCGTTCTTGAAGAAGCCGGCGAAATCGGCGGCATTGCCAAACCCGATGAGATCGGTCCCCTTGAGCGCCCGCGTGGCTTTCGGCGCGTTGGCCACCTCCAGCCCATCCAGGTTCGGCTGGGCGTCCGCCGCACCGAAGGCAAGGCACGCCGCCGCTGCCAAGATCGTGGATTTCATCGAGATTCGATTCATTTTCCAAATCCCTCCTCGAGGACTTCGTCGGCCACCTTGCCGTCCAGCTTCACTCTCGCCAAGATGTCGGTGGCGCCCAGCGCCGTGAGAGCGGTCGGGATCATGTCGACGCTGCGGTGGGGTTTGCGGGACACCATACCACGCTTGATCCCTCGCCCGGCCAGCAACAGCGTGCTGCGCATCGACTGCGCGAGGATGTATCCGTGATCGCTGCGGTCCAGCGCCGTCTCGTCGAAGCAGAAGCCCGGCCGCCCCGACACGATCACGTCGCTCCTGTCCTTGCCACTGAAAAAGTTGTCGATTCCGAACGGCGCATCGGGGTAGGCCGTGTCCATTGTCATGGCCAGCCAATCGCGCTCGTCGAAGTAGGCCGTCTGGTACCACCCATCCTCGATCGGCCCCTCCGCGTCCCGGACGGCGGGCACGGTCTGCTCGTACCCAAGCGGGTCGAAGCCCTTCCGGTAAACGTAGCGATACCGGGTCTGGCCGCCTGCCGTCGAGCGGCGCAAAACCGAGAAGACTCCGCGTTCGCGCACGTCGCCCGACTGCCTGGACAGATCGGTCCCCGGCAGAGGCTTGGCCGTGTAGAGGACGTACTCCCGCAGTCCCGCCGACGTCAGATCGCGCCCCAACATCGCGCCGACGTCTACGGCCGGGTTGACGCTCAATTTGCCGCCAGGCCCCTTCACGAAAAACATCGTTTCAATCATGTTTATCGTGGGTCCGCCCTTGCCTCGGCGGTAGCGTTTCAACTCGTCGAACGTGTGGCGGTTGTCCCAGTGGTCGGAGCCGCTTCGGGGGAGGTAGACGCGGCACGTCCCCTCTCCGTCCGTCACTGCGACGGCGTTGTAGTCCTGGAATACCTTGTCGGACCGCCGCAGCTTGAATCCTTCTTCCTCCAGCCGCTTCGACATCGAGTAGGGCACATTCCCGTCGGCGGCCGGAGCGGACGGATCGCCCGTCTCGGAGGGGCCGGCCAGATGGCCGTGATCGCTGACGACGGCGATGACCAGTTCCTCCATGATTCCGAGGCGCTCGATCATCCGCATCAACCGGCCAAACAACCGATCCTGGAATTCCAAGAACCGCCGCACCTCAGGCGATGCCTGGCCCCGGATGGCGGCGTGCGACGCATGATCGATCCAAGCGAAGTAGTGACCCAGCAGCTTGGCGGGCACGAACGGCTTGCCGTCCAGGTTGTAGGCCTTGCCGTTGTTCACCATCTCGTAGGCGGCCGTGGCCGTCAGATCGTCGAACCCGCGGTCTCCGAACGGGACATAGCTGCCGTCGTGCTCGAAGAACATGCCCGTCATGCCCATCAGGAAGCCGTCCTTCGAGAAACGCGGATTGACGCCGCGGCTGGTGGGGAAGAACGTCAGCATCGCAGGCTGGATCATCTCGAAGATGTACGGCACGTCGGCAGGCACGTCCTCCGCCGCGAACTTGCCGGACTTGGTCGCCAGATAGTCGACCCAGTTGCGCTTGCGCGCCGCCGAAAAACTCCCGTGATCCTGCCCCTCTTTGACGTCCTTGAAGAACATCGTGTTCGACTGGATGTTGTGGGTCCGAGTGTAGCGGCCGGTGAGGAAAGTGGTCGTGCCCGGATACGTCGACGAGGGGAAGCACGTCACGTTGTTGCGCAGGAAAGCGCCCCGTCGCGCGACGAAACGGTCGAGGTTCGGCAGCAACTCCTGGCCCAGCCCTTCTCGGGACGCGAGCATCTCCTCGAGGGTGTCGGGTCGCAGACCGTCGAAATCGATCAGCAGCATGTAGGGGCCGTGGGACGTCAGCAGCAGCAGGCGATCGATCTCCTTCTGCCAGGCCTGCCGTTCGGATTCGGGCGGCTGGGGAGGCGCGGCCTCGCGAGTCTCCGGATGCCGTTCTGCCAGCCTGGCAGTCAAGTCGCGTCCCGGGCCGCTAGCCAGGAGCGGATCGCGCAAGGCCCGGCGGCGCAGATAGCTCAGCAGGTCCGTCGCGTCGGCCTTGGCGCTGGCCGTGAAGCGCGGATCGGCCAATCGAGCGTGCAGGTCGGCAGACAACCTCTCGGCGCGAGCGCGCTGCCGCGCTGCGCCTGTCGCGTCGCCACGCTGGGACAGGAGGTCTGCGAAGGCCGCGGCCTTGGCCGCCTGAACGGCGATCTCACGCAACTCTTCCCGGCGTTCCCGCAGCTGGCGTGCCTGCTCGACCCGCGCGGCGACGTCGGCCACGGGGGCCGCGACGCCCGGCGCCGCAGAGGCCGCCAGAACCTGTTCCAGCGCCGACCGGAACCCCAGGACCAAGTTCTCCGCGGGTTCCATGTCCTGAGATCCGTGAAGTTGGCACTCCTGCAGGCCGTCCTGCAGCAGCTCGCCGCCACCGCCCGCGGCCGTCAAGCCCGAGACGCAGGCGGCCCGCAGCTGGTCGTAGGCCCTCCGGAAACCCAAGCCATCCCGCCCCCGCGCCTCCTCCGAAACGGCCAGCACCAGATAGAGATCCAACAACTCGAACATCGCCTGCCGGTCGCGCAGCGGATACTCGACGTTCGAGAGCCGCTCGATGGCCTGCTCTCTCTGGCGAGAGGTCGCGTTCTCAGGCGTGACGCCATAGGCCGCGAGAACGGAGCGAATGCCATCCTCGTCCTTGGGCGCCTTTTCTCTGCAGTAGCTGTCCAGACTCTTGCCGGCAGCTCGGCCCTTGTAGAACGCCAACGATTTCGCCAGGGACGGCATCCTTTGCGCCAACGGCCCCTCGGGCGACTTCAGCACCTCACGGGCCAACGCCCCGGCGCTGCTCGACGGCACGGTGGCGTCGCGCGAGGCGCGAGTCTCGAGCGTCCGCTCGAGCCCCGACGTATCGGGCGCGCCGGCCGGTGCGGCAAGTACCGGCACCGCCAGCGCCAGGAGAAGCATCAGTCCCGCGATGGTCCTCACTGACCGGTACCTCCCGACGGGGCACGGCCCAGCTCGGCTTCCAGGATGTCGGCCGCCGACAGTCCCGCCGCCTGCGCCCGAGCGTAGCGCTCCCGGGCCTGCGCCGCGCGGCCCATCCGCTGCTCGATCCGCCCCAGCAGCAGCCAGGTCCGCGGCTCGGCAGGCGCCAGCTCCGCAGCCCTCTGCGCCCACTCGCGGGCCTTCGGCAGATGTCCAAGGCCCGCCTCTCCCAGCGCCGCCCTGAAAAGGGCCACCGGGTCTTTCGAGTCCTTTCGGACCAACTCTTCGCTCACGTCCACCAGCTCGCGATATCGCTTGGCCCGCGCGTGCAAGTCGCTCAGAAGCCTCAGCGCATCCAGCCCCTGCGGGTCGAGCCGCCGCGCCTCCTCGGCCGCTGCCAGCGCCTCCGCCGGACGCCCCAGCTCCGACAGAGCAGTCGCCCTCAGCCCCCGCGGATACGGGTCGGTGGGTAACTTGCGGCTCGCCTCCTCCAGCACGGCCACGGCCTGCGCATAGCGACCCGACCGCAGGAGGATGGTCCCCAGCAGCGACGCCGCCTGCCCACTGCGGCTTGGCTTCGCCAGAAGCTTCTCGGCCTCCGCCTGCCGCCCCTGCGCCAGCGCGGCCCGCGCCCGATCCACCAGCTCGTCCCCCGTGGGCTTGAGCGCGGGCGCGGCCAGGGCGGCGGAGAACGCGAGGAGCAGGGGAAGAATGAAACCGATCGGGGACTTCGCCCCCCAACCCTGGCCAGAGGACTGGCCCCCTTGGCGAGGTCCAGGGCGGAGCTCCAGCCGGCTATCTCTCCACTCTCTCATCGTTCAGAAGTTCATCCCGAAAAACGCATACCCGTACGT
>JACQFU010000100.1 GCA_016199905.1 Candidatus Wallbacteria bacterium | reverse complement strand
GGCGGAATCTCCGAGCCGACCACCCGGCCGTTGATCTTCAGTTGCACGGTCGCGTCCGGCGCCATCGGCCCGGCCCCCAGCAACTCGAACTTCGCGCCCTTGACCGCGTCCTCGACCGGAAGGTGGATCTTCAGAGTCGTCCCGGGCTCCATCTTCAACGAGCTGGCGCCCGGAGACAGCGTTCCCGAAAACTGAGACGGAACGTTGCTTTGAAGCTTGCCTTCCTGCACCCACACGCCGGCCTGGTTCTTGACCTCTTCGGCGGGCTGCTGGGCCATCGCCCCGGCCGCCAAGGCCAGTCCCAGGATCGGCGCCGCGACGCGCCAGTGGATTCTCATGACAAACGACTCCTCGAGTACGCCAATACAAAGTAAGCCACCGCTACTACCGGTGGTCCGGCCATGATGTTTCCGGCCGCAAGTACCTCAGAGCGTCTCGATAGTGACCCTGGGATCGCCGTAGAGCACGTAGGCGGCCTGCGTCATCCATTCGTTCTTGGCCGAGCCCTTTGCGAGCTTCAAGCTGGTCCCGATCGGCAGGCCCGACAGGAGCTCCTCGTAGAAACGGAGCGCAACCGTCCGCGCCACGCTGTCCTCGATCTGCCAGAGCGAACCGATGAAGAAGCTGACGCCCGACTGCACGAACGCGCGCGGCACGTGCATGCGAACTTGCATTCCCCAGGTGCCTTGCTGCGTCACCTTCGCCGACTCGCAGCTGTTCAGGTAGATGAGCGATGGAGGCGCCGAGCCTACCAGCGCCCGCAGGTTGTCCGGGTTCAGGATACCCTCGGGAAACACGAGCCCGGAGCTGCCTGCCGCTTCGCGCACGTACTGGGAGTGCCCCGAGAAGTGCAAGATGTCGACGCCCTCCCGCAGATGCTCCTGCAACGCCTTCAGAGAGGCCTGCGGTCCGACCAGCGCAATCGCCGAGATCTGCTCGGGATACTTCCCCATCAACTCCAGCAGCTCGCGCGCCTCTTCCTCCGCGTCCGGCAGAGTTTCCACTCCCGGAGAAACCGGGCTGGCCACGCACAGGAACTTCAATGGCTTATCCGGAATCCGTTCGCGCCTCGCCCAGCTCCCCGAGTCCGTGACCAGCAGTCGCCTTCCGATGGAGAGTCGTTCGCCAAGGCAAGGACCGTCCTGCCGGGCCAACTCCCACGGCAGTTCCACCTCCGCCTCGTCGATCTCGAGCACGGCGAAATCGCTATCGATACCCTTCAACATCGTCCCGAACTCGGGACCCAGAAGCTCGGCGTGGACGCGACGGCCAATCGACTCGACCTCCTTGACCAGGTTGTCCAGCCGTTCGCGCGTGAGCTGATCGCAGGCCTCCACGATGGCGTGCCGCTGCCCCTGGAAAGCGAGATAGTCCCGGCTGGGCGTGCTTGCCGGCGCCAGTTGCGTGTCCAGGTAAGAGAGCTGATACGAATAGCGAATCCGGTTTTGCTCGTGAGGTCGCGACTCGATCCGCAGGATCGCCAGCCGCTCCAGCCTCAGGTTGCGCATCTTCAGCCGCAGCATGGCCATCCGCCGCATGGTTCGACTCCTGGACGCGAAGTCGGCCGCTGCCGCCGTCCCCAGCCCGGCCAGCAGGGGCGAGAGCGGCACCAGCAGGCCGCCCCAAGAAAAGGCCACGGCGGCGGCCGCGAGCCCCCCCACGCCCAGGCCGGCCATCACCCCAGCCGTCCACCTGGCCGACAATCGCATCGGCGCCGCTAGCCCGGCACCCAGCGCCAGCAACGCCAAAACTATCGAGAAGAGCGTTCCGGTCCGATCCAGGAACTGCCTTCTCAACAACGACTGAATGATGTTGGCGTGGATCAACGTCCCGGCCATCTCGTTGGAGGTCCCCGACATCACGGGCACCCGGAATCGATCGTCCTGGCTGATCCCGCTCGGGTCCGGCGTCAGTCGGCCGATCAACGCCAGCTTGTTGGCGCACAGGTCCGCCAGCAACTGAGGGTCCTTGTCGGCCCGCGAAAGCACGTCGTCCAGCGCCAGTATCTGGCCTCCCGGCGGCGTGTGGGCGACGTAGTTCACCAGCAAGCCGCTGCCCTCTCCCGAAGCCGGTATCGAGATGTCGTCCATCCTCAGTCGGCCGCTTGCGTCGGCTTGCACTTGTCCCAGGGTTCGCCCTTCCATCTCGAGCACCGTCGCCAGGGAGAACGCCGGCCGTCCCTTGTGCAGCAGCCACGTCTTCCAGACCTTCCCGTCGAGCTGACGGAAGTCGCAGAACCCGCACTTCTCCTTGGCCAGTCCGAAGCTCGCCTCAGGATCGTCGAACCCCTGACCGTCCTTGCGGATGTGGCTGGGCGCCAGCACGGGGCCCGACTTGCGCATCGCCTCCGCGAGCGCCTGGCTCTCGACCTTGCCGCGGGGACCCGATGACTCCACCAGGTCCAGCATCACGTCCAGGGCGACGACCCGGGCGCCCGCCGTGTGCAGCGCTGTGACCGCGCGTGCCAGTTCCTCTCGCGACCGCGGCCACTTCACCAGGTCCACCAGCAACAGCCGCCCGTCCAGGGAAGAGCTGCCGCGTACCCGAAGAAACGCTTCCCAGAGCCGGTTGTCGGCCGACCGTAAGACGAACGCCAGCGCCAACGCAATCGGCGCAAGCGCCAGGCATCGCTTCAGCAGCGAGCTCCACGAGTCGGCCGGCGCCTGCGGCGGCTCGCGAGACTCCTCGGCCTTCCGGGCCTTCCCCGGAGTCGCTTGGACAGCGACCGCCGCCGGCACAATCGCAGTCACATGCGCGGGGGGCTCGGGGACGGGTTTGTCGCCGGGCCGGGCTGCGAGCAAGGCCTCGATCCTCTTCAGCTCCTCGACGACCGCGGCGGCCGAGGAGGGCCGGTCCGAGGGACTGCGCTCGAGCAAACGACACACAAGCTGATCCAACTCCACCGATACGCTCTTCACGACTGCGGAGGGCCTCTCCTGGCCGTGAGGCTTGCGGCTCGTGAGCATCTCGAAAAGGATCACTCCAAGCGAGTACAGATCGGCCGGGGGGCCTGCTCCGGACGTATCCGCGAGTTGCTCCGGAGCCATGTACTCGATCGTCCCCATCACCATCCCGAAGCTCGTCAGGCGGCTTCGAGTCTCCTGCGACTTGAGCCCCGCCAGTCCGAAGTCCGTGACCTTCGCCCCTCCCAACGGATCGAGCAGCACGTTTTCCGGCTTCAGATCGCGGTGAACGACGCCCTTCTTGTGGGTGTAGTCGAGCGCGTCCGCGATCTCGAGCGCGTGCCGCACGACGTCCTCGGGAGCCATCTTGCCCGCTTCCATCGGCGACCGCAACGTCGGGCCGTTCACCAGTTCCATCGCCAGCCACGGTCTCCCCTGGTGGATTCCCGAGTACAGCAGCCGGACCACGTGCGGGTGGTCCAGCCGGTGCAACACCTGCACCTCCTGCGCGAAGCGTTTGGCGTACTGAGGCTCTTCCACATGGCTGCCCAGCAGGCACTTCACAGCTGCCATATCCCCGGTCAGCTTGTGGCGGGCGCTCCACACCTGTCCCATGCCGCCCTGCCCGAGGAGACGAATCAGCTCCCACTCCTCGGGCAGCGCTGGACCCTCCGGCGCTGGGGCCGGTTCCGGCTCGGCGGTTTTCTTCTCGGCCGCCTCGATCGGACCGGGTGGCGGCGTCGCAGGGCCGGCGATCGGAGGCTGCATGAACCCGCACATCACACAGCGAAATCCGCCTTGCTCCTTGGGGTTCTTGCTGTAGATGGGGGCGGAGCAGCCCGGGCACTCGAACTGGTGCATCGGTCCTATCTGGGCCCCGCCGGCTTTCCGCCCAGCGCCCGAAGCCGCCGCGAAGCCGCGGCTGCCCACTGGTCGCCGCCTCCCTGCTGCACGGCCTCGCCGAGGGCCCGCATGGCGTCCCCGACGCACTGGTGCTTCTGAAGCAGCAGCGCGCGGGCCAGCGAGAGCCTCGCACCCGTCTTCTCGCCGGGCATCTCCTTCTCCAAACCAGTCAGTGCATCCGCTAACTCCCTTGACTCCGCAGCGGGGAGCAATTGAAACCAGGCATCCGAGGGAGCGCCCGCGATCGCGCCCGGCTTCTCGGGACGAAAGGCGACCGACCAGATGTAGCGTTGCCCGGGGCTCACTGTCCAATGTTCCTGGCCCAGATCGACGGACGTCCCGGCCAACGGCTTCTTGTATTTCACTTCGCCCAGCGAGTCCCGGATCGTGACCAGAAAGTCGCCCTTCTCCTTGGCTTCTTCCCACTTGAGGACGGCCGGCTCCTGGCGGACTGCCGTGTCGATGGGCGACAGCAGCTTCACCGAACCTGTCGTGTGACGGGTCGCTCCCGGGGCCGTCGCCTCTTCGGTCTGCCCGACCAGGCTGGCCATCTCGGCCATCAGTGGCCCAACCCAGGAGCTGGCCGTGTCGGCCACCGCGTACTCCTCGTTCGCCTTCAGGCTCTTCAAGGCGCCGTCGACCAGAAGATCGGCCTTGCCGCCCGCCCCGGCGCGAACCCGGTCGCCCGGTCCGAGTTGACTTCCCTTCAGCGCGGGCTCCTCACCCGCTCCGCCCTTCCGCGTGATGGTCACCGCTCCCGCGACTCGCACCAGCGTCGCGCGCGTCTCGGCGGTTGCCGCCACGGCGGCCAGCATTGCCAGACAGGCCGAAATCGCGATCGTCCTTGCGCTGAGGCGGCTCATTGCCAGTCCACCCTGAAGACCACCACCGGTTGCGAGACTCCCTTGAGCTGCTTCTCCCCCAAGGACTCGCATCGGATCGGGTGATCGGTCAGAGCGGCCACGTCGTGGCTGACGAAGACCTCGCCGCCGTTGGCCAGGCTTTCGATGCGGGAGGCGACGTTCACAAGGTTTCCGAATACGTCGGCCGGCCGCCCCGTCACCGGATCGTGCTTCTTGACGATCGCCTCGCCGTAGTGCACGCCAATCCGCACACGGATCTGTTCCTTCGAGTCCGTCTGGCCGCGGTTATGCTCTTGCAACACCTTTTGCATGTCGACCGCAGCCGACGCGGCCAGCATTGGCTTCTCGAAGCAGCCCATGATGGCGTCGCCGATGGTCTTGATCACCACGCCCCCATGGGACTGAAGCACCGGGAAGAGCAGAGAGTTATGCCGCTCGATCATCTCGAAGCCGGCGTCGTCCCCCCGCTCCGCGAAGTACGCCGTGGAGCCCTGAATGTCCGTGAACATGATCGCCACCGTAGCTTTGGTTTGGTCGGCCGAAGGTGCAGGTCCACCGCCGCTGCGGAAACGCGGCATCCCACCTGAGGACGCTGCCGGCTGGGCTTGCGCATGAGTCAGGCCGGCGGTCTCGACCTTCTGCAGAAGCAAGCTGGCCAGAGGCGACTCGCCTCCGCCGCCGCTCTCCGCGTGGCCGCTTCGAAATCGCGGCATCTTCGCCGGAGCGGGCGCGGCAGAAAGAACTTCGCGAAGGCCGCGTCTCCGGGCAAGTCGGTCAGGAATGCCTCGGCGCAACCCAGGTAGACAAAGCTCATCAGGACCAGGTCTAGCCGGAGTCTCCTGGCTAGCGCGTCCAGAACGCCTGAGATGCCCGTCAGGAGGCCGTTTTCAGTCCAAGTGCGGTAGTACCTAAAACAAGGCGTTTCACGGGTTTAAGAATTTCGAGCAG
>JACQFU010000099.1 GCA_016199905.1 Candidatus Wallbacteria bacterium | reverse complement strand
GCTCTTGCTCGTGCAGATGAAGGCCATGCAGGACATCGACGCCGCACGGACCGAGGCCCTGCAGGAGATCCGCAAGGTGCTGCAGGAAGAGGTCGCCAGCCGGGGGCTCGGATACGCCGTCGGCGGAATCGGCGTCATCTACGACGCGCTCAACCAGATCACGGTGACGGAGGGCGGCGTGCTGATCGCGCTCTCCTATCTCGTCATCATTACGGCGATGATGCTGATCCTCAGGAACTGGCGCTTCGCCTTCCTGGGGCTGGGCGTCGTCTACGTGACCGTGACAGCGACGATGGGCATCTACGCCCTTCGCGGCCACATGCTCAACATGGTGACGGTCATCCTGCCGAGCATGCTCCTGGTGATCATCATCATGGATTTCGTCCACGTGGTGATGAACTTCTACCACTGCGGGCCGATCCCCAAGTCCCGCGAAGAGCGCCGCCTCACCGTCATCGAGCGGGTGGGGCACATCGCGTTGCCGTGCTTCTACACGTCGCTCACCAACGGCACGGGGTTCCTGGCGCTTGCCATCTCCCCCATCTCGCTGGTGCGGGACCTGGGCTTGTATGGCGCGCTCGGCAGCTTCCTGGAGTGGGGGGTGACCATCCCCATCTGCGCGCTGGCGCTCTACTGGATGGATCCCGTCGTGGACTTCCATCCGACGTCGCCGGAAGGCTGGATGCAGCGGTTGCTCTCGTGGATGACCCAGCGGGTGATCGCCCACCGTGTCGCCGTCAGCTCGGCCGTCCTGGCCGTCACCGCATTCTTCACCTGGGGGATGACTCGTATCGTCGTGGACACCTACACCATCGGGTACTTCCGCGAGAGCCACCCGGTGCGGAGCGATCACGCGTTCATCGAAAAGAACTTCGGCTACTACATCCCGATCGAGCTGACGGTGAAGGCGGCCAAGGGCAAGACCTTCAAGGACCCGGCCATGCTCGAGAAGCTGCAGCGCATCGAGGAGTGCCTGCTCGCCGAGCCCGTCATCAGCAAGGTCCTGAGCTTGCTGCCCTTCTCCAAGCGAGTGCATCAGGTGCTCAACGGAGGCGAGCCCGCCAAGTACCAGATCCCGCCGAGCCGCCAGGCCGCCAGCCAGGAACTTCTGCTCTACGAGATGGACCCCGACGCCAGCCTCGACCAGTACATGACGCGCGACTACGCCTTCGGCCGGGTGTCGGGCCGCATGAAAATGATGAGCGTCCGGCCCGGCAAGGTGATGATGGAGAAGCTCGACGGCCGCCTGCAGGGCATCATGGGCGCCGACGGCCACCCCGAGTTCGCGGGCTACTTGCCGCTCTACGTCAAGATCATCGACTATCTCGTCCAGAGCCAGATCCAGAGCTTCACGCTCGCCTTCCTCCTGGTCTTCGGGCCGATGTACCTCCTTTTCCGATCGGTGCGGCTCACGATCATCAGCATCGTGCCGAACGTGCTGCCGGTCATCTACACGCTCGGATTCATGGGCTGGGCGGGCATTCCGCTCGACATTGCCACGGTCACCATTGCCTCCATCGTGCTCGGCATCGTCGTCGACGACACGATCCACTTCCTCCACGGCTTCCGGGAACGCTGGGACGCCGGGATGGACCCGCGGCAAGCGACCGTGGAGGTCATCGAGAGCACCGGCAAGGCGGTCGTGACCTCCACGCTGATGATGTTCTTCGGGTTCTCCGTGATGGGCATCAGCAGCGTCAAACCGATCGCCTACTTCGGCGTGCTTTCCGGCATGAGCTTCATCGCCGGCGTGGTCTGCGAGTTCCTGGTCACGCCGGTGCTGCTGATCGTGTTCTACCCGAAGCCTTGCCCGACGCCGGTCCTGCCCGGCCAATGACCGCTCCGGCCGCCCTGAAGCTGGGCTACAGCCTCTGCTGGGATGACCCGGCCATCGACCTGGAGGCCCTGGCGATCCGCCCCGGCGATCGCGTCGTCACGATCGCCTCGGCAGGCTGCAACGCGCTCAGCCTGCTGCTGTCCGGGGCGGAGCGCGTGACGGCCGTGGACTACAACCCCTATCAGAATGCGCTGCTGGAACTGAAGGCCGCCGCGGTGGCGTCGCTCGGGCGCGAGGAGTACCTGCAGTTCGCCGGCGAAACCGACGGCTCCCCCGACCGGACGGCGCTCTTTGCCGGCCGTGTGGAGCCGGCGTTGCACAGCCGGGAGGCGCGCGAATTCTGGGCGGCGCGCCCGGAGTGGATTGCAGCGGGCGTGCATCGCGCCGGCGCCCTGGAGCGGCACTTCGGCCTGTGGCGGAAGCTGATGCGGCTCATCCAGGGCCGGCGGCGCATCGACGCGATGTTCGGCTGCGACGGCCTGGAAGAGCAGCGGCGCTTCTTCGAGGACCAGTGGAACCGCCTGCCGTACCGGGCCGTGGTCCGGCTCTTCTTCAATCGCACGGCGCTGGGCTGGGCCAAGCATCCGGATCACTTCCGCTACGTGACCGAGCCCGACATTGCCGGCAACTTCCTGGAGAAGTGCCGCCACGCTCTGACGGACCTCCACATCCGCGACAACTACTTCCTGGCTCAGATCTTCCTGGGACGCTACCTGGATGCGAAGGCCGTGCCGCCGTTCCTGCGGGAAGAGAACTACCCGGCCGTGAAGGAGCGGCTGGAGCGGCTAACCATCGTCACCGCCGATATGCGGTCCGCGCTGGACCAGCTGCCCGCGGGCAGCGTGCGAGCTTTCTACCTGTCGAACATCTGCGAGTGGCTCGCCGACTCGCAGGTCGACGAGATCTTCGAGGCGATGACGCGCGCCGCTGCGACCGGCGCTCGCGCCACGTTGCGCACGCTGCTTGCCGAGCGAGCCACGCCCGAGCGCTTCCGCGACCGCTGGCGCCAGCTGGAGCCGCTGTCCACCGAGTTGCGGTTCCGCGACCGTTCGTTCCTCTACTCGACCTACCGGGTCCTGGAACTGCAGACGTGAGGCGCGCGCTGGAGCTCCGCCGACCGATCGTTGCGGTCCTACTGGTCGCATCGTTTCTGTCCGGATGCGGAGGGCCTGCGGCGGTCGGGCCGTCTCCGGCAGCGCCGGCACCTGTCGCGCCCACCCTGCCCCCCATCTCCGGGGCCGAGCTGGCCAAGAAGGTGCGCGCCAATCTGGACGTCCCCTACGAGTCGCTGACATACAGGATGGAGCTGATAGACAGCCGGGGGGCCGGCGAACAGCGCAAGGCGGCCTTCCATCGCGCCTCGAACCTGGACGGGAAAGATTGCGCCTACACCTGTTTCCTGGAGCCGCAGGACATCCAGGGGTTCGGGTTGCTGACGCTGCGCGCCGGCGACGCGGAGCCCGAGCAGTTCCTTTACGTCCCGGCATCGCGCAAGGTGAGCCGCATCCTCTACTTCTCCACCAACCGCCGTTCCAGCTTCTGCGGCACTCAGTACACTTTCGAGGACCTGGAGCCGCTGCGCCTGGCGGACTTCGAGTTCTCCGTCACGGGCACCGCGCGCACCGACGGCCGCGATTGCTATCTGCTGCAGTCGCTTCCCCGGACTCGGTTCAGCGGCTACAGCAAAGTCCTGAGCCATGTCGACGAGAAGACGTCGCTGGTCCTCCGGAGCGTTTTCTACGACCCGCGCGGCGAGCTGCTGAAGATCGGCGCCTCGCACGAGCTCTTCGAGGCCATGCCGGGCCACTGGCGTGCCAGGAAGCTCGAAATGGCCAACCGGCAGACCGACCGCGTCACGCGCCTGGAACTGGTCGATTACCGGTGCACAGCCGGCAGTCCCACGACCGCCGATCGTCAGGTCTTCACCCTGGCGACGCTCTCCGGCGGGCGCGAGAAGTAACCTCCCCCCATTGCCTTGCCGGCCCGAGCAGTGCAAACTCCCCTCGTGACTTCCGACGCCAGCAGGACCGCCTTCGATGTGTTCCTGCAGGACATCCTGGGACTGCGCCGGGAGGACTACGCGAAGTCGGCCGTCTTCCTGGCCTACCTGCTGCTTTGCGGCTCCATCTGCACCGTGGCGCTCACGGTGCGGGACACGCTGTTCCTGTCTCACTTCGGGGTCGGACTGCTGCCGCGGATGTTCATCATCTACGGCTTCGTGAGCGCCGTCGTGGCCGCGGCGCACGGTCGCTGGGCGGATCGGGTCTCGAGGCCCGTGCTCATCACGGTCAGCTCCCTGGGCATCGCCGCCAGCTACGTCGTCTTCTGGTGGGCCGCGCGCCGCCAGCAGATCTGGCTGTACCCCGCGCTGTTCGTCTGGGCGGAGCTGTCCGCCAACCTGGTGCTCACGCAGTTCCGGATGTATGCCAACGACCTGCACACCTCCTACGAGGCCAAACGGGTCTTTGGGTTCATCGGATCGGGAATGGTCCTGGGCTTCATCGTCGCGGGGACCGGCGTGCGACTTTCCGCGAGACTGCTGGGCACGGAGAACCTGCTGCTGGTGATCGCGGTGATGATGCTGGGGGTGGTGGGGTTCGTGGCCCTGATCCGGATGCGGTTTCTGCCCGCGTTGGAGGCGGGCCCACGAGCGACTCAGGCCAAGCATTCGATGCCCTGGGAGCGCCAGCTCCACGGGACGATCGCGGAGCGCACGTCGCCCTTCACCGGTCGTTACGCGCGCGTTCTGGGGGTGATGCTCCTGACCGGCGGCGTCGCCTGCACGCTCGTGGATTTCCAGTTCAAGACCGTGGCGCAGGCGACCTACAGGAGCGATGAGTTGGCGGCCTACCTGGGCACGCTGGACGCCCTGGTCGGAGGCTTCGCGTTCCTCCTGCAGACGCTGCTGACGGGCCGGATTCTCCGTCACTACGGGCTGGTCGGAGCCCTCGCGTTCACGCCAATCAGCCTGCTGGGCTCCTCGGCGCTGCTGGTCGCGATGCCCGGCATCCTGACGGCCTCGCTGGTGAAGTTCTGCGACGTGGCGTTCCGGTGCTCCATCAACGACGCCGCGCAGCAGCTGCTGTACTTCCCGTTCCCGGAGAGCGTCAAGGGGCGCGTGAGGGCCATCCTGGAGGGGGCGGTCAGTCCGATGGCCTACGCCGTGGGCGGAATCCTGCTCTGCATCGTGCCGGCCTCCTCCAGCGTGCGCTCTCTGGGCTGGTTCACGCTGCCGCTGCTGGCGCTGTGGTGCGTGCTGGTGCGGGACATCGGCGGGGAGTACGTCGACGCGCTGTCCCGCACATTGCGCGACCGGCGCGCTCGCAAGGACCAGGGCCTGTCGAGTCCGGACGACGGCCTGACGGGCCAGGCGCTGGCGGAGATGGCGGGCGCGGCCGACCCGGACATGGCGCTCGTGGCGCTGGAGCTGCTTCGGAAGGGCTCCGTGGAGACCGCGGCCAGGGAGGCGGCGCGACTGGCCGGCTCGCCGGTGGCGGCCCTTCGCATCCGCGCACTCGAGATCCTGGAGGAGTCGCCGGACCCTTCGGCTCTTGCGGCCGTCGAGGCTTCGCTTTCCCGGGAGCAGCCGGAGGCGGTGCGTACGGCCGCCGCCGGGGCCTACGCGGCGCTGCGGCGCGACGCCTCTCAGCAACTGCTGGTGCCGATGCTCGGCGAATCGGAGGAGGGGCTGCGGGTAGCGATCCTGGCGGGGCTGATTCGCTACGGCGGGCTGGGCGGCGTGCTGGCCTGCGGGCAAGAGGTCTACCGGCTGCTGCAGTCGGCGTCGGCGGCCGAGCGCATGTTGGGTCTGCAAGTGCTCGGAAGAGTCGGGCTGCCCCAGTTCCATCCTCAGATCCAGCCGATGCTGGCCGACCCGGACCCCGACGTTCGCCGCACGGCTGCCTGGGCCGCCGGCCAAACGCGCGACCCGGCTTTGCTCACGCAGTTGGCGGGGTGCCTGCGCGAGCCGCGGCTGCGGGGTGTGGTGGCCAAGGCGCTGGCGCGGTTCGGGGGCGCGGTGGTGTCGCATCTCGACGCGGCGCTGCAGGACCCGGCCGCGAGCCCGGAGGTCGCCAAGGGCGCCGTGAGCGTGCTGCGGGAGATCGGCAGCACCGAAGCGCTTTCGGTGCTCTCCGGGCACCTGGACCATCCCGACGAGCGGGTGCGCCGCAAGGTGCTGAGGGCGGCCGCGCGGGTGCATCGGGAGCTGGGGCGACCCCTGGTGCTGCGGCCGGCGGAGCTGGAGGAGCGCATCGCCAGCGAGACCCGGCGCGCCTACCAGACGCTCTACGAGCGCGAGGTGGTGCTGCCTCGCTACCCGGGAGAGCTGATGAAAGACCTCTTTGCGCAGGACCTGCTCCACAGCCAGGACCGCGTCTGGAGCGCGCTTTCCCTGGCCTACGACCCGAGCGTGATGTCGCGCATCCGATGCACGCTGCAGTTCGGCACGACGGTGCAGAAGGCCAACGCCCTGGAGGTCCTCGACGCTTCGATGCCGTCGTCCATACGGGAGCCGATCCTGTGGCTCTTCGAGGACCGGCCGCCGGAGGACATCGTCCAGCGGGCGCAGAGACACTACTCGTTTGCTCCGGTGACCCCGGATTCCTGGCTCGTGCATTGCGCCGAGTCGCAGGACGGTTGGGGCCGCGTCGTGTCGCTGGACGCAATCGGAGTCCATCGAGTTCTGGCGATGGAGGCCCACGCTCGCCGCGCGCTCCAGGACCGGGAACCGGTGGTGCGCGAGACGGCGGCGTGGACTCTCGGACGGTTGCTCGGGGCCGGCGCACTCGCAGAGCTGGGGCGGATGCGTTCGGACACCGACGAGCGGGTGCGGGCCACGGCCGATCTGGTGGCCGCCAGGCTTCGGAACGGCGGGCCTGTCGGCGAGGCCGGCTGCTACTCGCTGCACCGGCTGGAACTGGCCTTGTTCATGCGCGGCGTCGACCTCTTCGGCGATCTGGGTTACGAGGAGCTGGCGTCGCTGGTGGAGTGTTCGCGTCAGCTGGCAGTGGGCACCGACGAGTCGATCGTGCGGGAGGGAGACCCGGGGGACAGCCTCTACCTGCTGCTGCGCGGCTCCGTCGAGGTGCTGGTCGGTGGCAATCCCGTCGGCCGCCTGGGCCCCAAGCAGAGCTTCGGAGAGATGGCACTGCTGGACAGCGAGACTCGCTCGGCCACGGTGCGGACCCTGGAGCCCTGCCAGCTGGTGTCGCTGGAGCAGGAGGCGTTCTCCCAGTTCCTGCAGCAGCGACCGGAGGCCAGCGCCAACGTGCTGCGCAGCCTGACACATCGCATCCGCAGCCTGGGGCGGAAGCTGGCCACGGCGGGCGTGAGCGGCGTCGCCGGGGGCGTTTCGGGGCTCGGAAGTGCGTGACCGACGATACCGCCTCGGCGGAAATCTGGCTTCCGGGGCGGCGCGCCGGCTTGCCTTCAGGTGCCTGGCGGTTGAATAATCCTCCCATTCATGGTAAAAGGTGAGGCCCTGCAGTCTCCGGTTTCGGCAGCGACCGCCGGATTGGAGAAGACTGGGCGAGAGGACGGGTCCGCAGTGCAGAGGCGAGTAGCCATCGGAGGCGCCACGGGATTCCTGGGCGCCTATCTCTGCGCCTGGTTTCTCAACGAGGGGTTCGAAGTGGTGGCCTTTGCGCGCGGACGCGACAACGGCGAGGCCGGGCGCCGGGTCCGGGATATTCTTGCCGGAATTCCCGATTTTGGCCCTCTGCATCTGGATCGTTTGAGGACGTTTGCTTTCGACCTGGCCGGCGTGGACGTCGTGTTGCCGGCGGGCTGCGAGCTCAAGGGCGTGCCCTTCGTCAACACGATCGCTTCGCTGAAGCACGGCGAGCAGCACCGCGCCGAGATCATGCAGGTGAACGTGGAGGGGACGCGCCGCTTGCTCGATCTGCTGCGGGGCGCGGGCGTTTCGCGCCTTTGCCACGTCAGCACCGCTTTCGTCTGCGGAGCCGCCGACGGCGACGTGCGGGAAGTGGCAG
>JACQFU010000098.1 GCA_016199905.1 Candidatus Wallbacteria bacterium | reverse complement strand
AACTCCTCTTCGCTCTTGAGGTCGCGGGTCATCAGGTCCACCACTGCTGCTCGGGCGTCCTTGCCCTCGAAGAGGACAGAGTGGATCTCCCTCGTTATCGGCATTTCGACACCCAGCTGCAAGGCGTGGGCGTGCACGGCCCGCGTCGTCGGCACTCCCTCCGCGACCATCCCGAGACTTCGGAGCGCAACGTCGAGCGGTTCCCCGCGGGCAATGGCTTGGCCGACCCTCTGGTTGCGGCTGAGCGGGCTCGAGCAGGTCGTCACGAGGTCTCCCATTCCGCTGAGACCGTTGAACGTCAGAGGTCGCGCTCCGCGATGCACGCCGTACCGCGCGATCTCGGCCAATCCTCGCGTGAGCAGTGCGCCCATCGAGTTGGCGCCGAAGGCGAGCCCGTGGACGATGCCGGCGCCGATGGCGATGATGTTCTTCAGCGCGCCGCCGATCTCCACGCCGATGACATCCGTGCTGGAGTAGAGGCGGTACAGTGGCGTGGAGAGCGCCCGCTGCGCCTCCCGGGCGGCATCGCCGCTCTCGGAGGCCACGACGGCGCCCGTCGGCTTTCCAGCGGCCATCTCGCGCGCCAGGTTCGGACCGCTCAGCACGGCTATCCGGCCCGCCGAAGCCGGAGGCAGCTCCTCCCGCAAGATCTCCGACACGCGCCGGTGGCTCGAGATCTCGATCCCCTTGCTCGCGCTCACAACCAACGCGCCCGGAGCAACGGCAGGGCAAGCCTCGCGCGCCACCTCGCGCACGGCCTCCGTCGGAACGGCGAAGAGAACCAGCCCGGCTCGTTGGAGCGCGTCCGGGAGCCGCTCGGTGAAGTGGACATTGTCAGGCAGGGGAACATCCTGCAAGTACCGGGCGTTGACGCGCTGCGTCTCGGCCTGGCGGGCCTGCTCCAGGTTCCTGCACCAGACGCGGACCTCCGAGGCTCGCGACGAAGCGACCAGCGCCAAGACCGTGCCCCAGCTGCCGGCGCCGAGGATGGCGACGCGCCCGGTTTGGCTCACGTGCCTTGCCGGGGTCCTTGCCCTGGCGAGGTCCCCGGCCCCGCTCCGCCGGCCGGTCCGGAACCTGACCCCACGTCCACGTCCGTGGCCGGCGGCCCGCGGCGCTTGCCGAGGGGCAGCTTGCTCTCCGTGCCGGCCCGGATGCGCGCCAGGTTCGCTCGATGTTTGTAGACGATAGCAAGAGCCACGAGGATCGAAAGCAGGAAGACCGGGTCCGCGGGCTGCCGATCGCGCGCCAACAGCAGGATAGGCAGCGCCACGGCGGCCACGCAGCTTCCGAGCGAAACGTATCGGGAGACCAGGACCGTGACGACGAAGACGCAGAGCGCCAGACCGAGCGCCCGGGGATCGATGGCGAGGAAGACACCCGCCCCCGTGGCGACGCCTTTGCCGCCCCCGTTGCCGGCGAGGAAGATGGGAGCCATGTGGCCGATCATCGCGCAGCATCCGAGACCCAGGAGCACGAGCCGGTCGCCCCGGGCCAACGCGCCCGAGATCGAGCCCGCGGCCAGAACCGCCGCCGCTCCCTTGGCGGCGTCGAACAGAAGGCCCAGCACACCCGCCCGGACTCCGCAGGCCCTGCCCAGGTTCGTCGCACCGACATTGCCGGAGCCGTGCTCTCGGATGTCGATCCCATAGCCGAGCTTCCCGATCAAGAAGCTGAACGGGATGGAGCCAAGAAGGTAGGCGGCGAGCGCGGCAAGCAGGAGAATCATCTGGGGGAGTGGGCTATCGGATTCTGGCTTCCGGCTCCCGGCTTCCGGCGTCTGTCCGGTCGCCGCCCGCTACTTTTTCCCAGGGCCTTCCCTGAAGACGAACTTGAGGGGGACGCCCGTGAAATCGGAGGCCTCGCGAAGGACACGTTCCAGGTGGCGCTCGTAGGAGAAGTGAACCAGTTTCCGGTCGTTGACCTTGAAGACGAAGGTCGCAACTCTGTTCTTGAGCTGGGAAACGTAGCGGATCTGAAGTTGCTTGCCCTTGCGGGTCGGAGGAGGATGCACCAGCTGGGCCTCGCGAATCAGAGAGTTCAACTTGCCGGTCGTCATATGCGACTTTCGCAAGTGGGCCACGCGCTCGATGGCGACGATAAGCTCGTCGATACCTAGTCCCTCCAGGGCCGAGATTTGAACGCGAGGGGCGAACGAAAAGAAGCCGAGCCGTCCCGCCAACATGTCTTCCCAGTCGGCGCGGGCGCCCTCTTCCGAGCGCAGAACGTCCCACTTGTTGACCGCTATGACGACTGGCTTTTCCTGCTCCTGGATGAGGCTGGCAACACGCTGATCCTGGCTTTGAACGCCCGCGGTTCCGTCCAGGACGAGCACGGCGATGTCGGAGCTTTCCAGGGCGCGGCGGGCCATCATGCTGGAGATCTGCTCGATGGGCGAATCGACCTTGGAGCTGCGTCGAATGCCCGCGGTGTCGATCAGGGTGAGGTTCGATTTTCCGCGCTTGAAGGACACCGGGACAGGGTCGCGGGTCGTGCCCGGCTTGTCGTCCACCAGCACGCGCTCCTCATCGATGAGCCGGTTGATGAGGGACGACTTCCCGACGTTGGGGCGTCCGACGATGGCGACGCGGACGGGCTCGTCGTCGACTTCGATGACCTTGTGATGCGCCTTCAGCTCGCGCACCACGGCGTCGAGCAGCGAGTCGATGTTGAGACCGTGCACGCATGAAACCCAGATGGGATCGCCCATACCCAGCTTGGCGAACTCGTAGGCGTGGGTCGATTTCGAAGCCTCGTCGATCTTGTTCACCACGAGGATCACGCGGCGCCCTTTGCGGCGGATGAGTGTGGCCGCCTCCTGATCGAGCCCGCTGAGACCTTCCTGACCGTCTACGACGAAGACGATCGCTTGCGCGTGGGCGACGGCCTTGTCGACCTGCGCGTGGATGTGGCTGCGGATGGACGCGCGGTCGCCGGGCTCCAGACCGCCGGTATCGATGACCTCGAACTGGATGCCGTTCCAATCGCACGGTCCATAGAGACGGTCCCGGGTGACGCCCGGCTCGTTGTGCACCAGCGCGATGCGCTTGCCGACGAGCCTGTTGAAGAGGCTCGACTTTCCCACGTTGGGACGGCCGACGATGGCGACTTTCGGAAGCTCGGACATCGCGGCGAGTGTAGCACGCTGGGCCGAGCAGCGACGCTTTTCAGGCCAGGGTGGGGCCGCCCTCGACAGGCACCAGCACGCGCGCCACGAGCTGCCAGTCCGGCCAGTCCCGGCCGGTACGGCCCAGGTGCCGGAAAAGAACTTCGCCGTCCGGGGCGAGAACGAAAACGGCCGGGAACGGGCAGTCGAAGCGGCGTTCGATCGGCAAGCCGAAGGCGCGGGCCAGCTCCAGTTTGGGGTCGGTCAGAAGACAGAACTTCAGCTTCAGGCGCTTTCGCAACTCGATCAGCTTCTCGGGCGGCTCGACGCTCACGGCTGCCAGGCGGCAGCCGCGCTCTTCGAACAGCGACCCGGCAGCGCGAAGCGCCGCCAGCGCCCTGCGGGACAGAAAGCACCAGTTTCCCCGAAAGAAGACGAGGAGCAGTGCGGCCCGGTCCAGTTCGGCGGACAAGTTCCAGGCCAGGCCGTCGCAGTCGCGAGCGGAGACCTCGGGCGCGTTGTCCCCGACCTCCAGCGTGACGCCGGGCGGCAGCGACATCGGCGGACCTAACTTCCGTAGATGGCGACTTCGGCGGTGGAGCTGCCGGTGTCGAAGACCGTCTTGCGCGGGTACCCCCACAGCTCCCGGAGCAGCTCCTCGGCCGAATCCGGCACGGGCACCAGCTCCACTCCCAACTCCTCGGCCAAGGCGGCGGGCGAGACGTCGTCGAGGAAGGCGGCGCCATCGGACCGAATGGAGTGGGCGGGTACGATGAGTCGATCGGCATCGAGCCGGCCCTTGAAGGCGGCGCGATAATCGGTGGCCGTGAGAAGCCCGGCGACCGTGATGGTGTTGCCGTAGAACAGGTTGTCGACCGAGACGACCCGGACGTCGAGTCCGTCGCAAGCAGCCAGCGCGGGCTCGACGACCTCGGCGAACATGGCTCGGGCGGCGCGACCGGTGGCGATCACGGTTCGCCTGGGCGGGGCCTTGAACCGGCGGCGCGCGTAGCGCGGGAAGGCCCTGCGAAAGTCCACGGTGAACTTCCGGATCATGCCGACGCCGTCTTCTCGGAGCACGTAACCGTCGTAGTAGGACATCGGAGGCACCGGCAGCCCCGCCGCCAGGTAGAACTCGTCGGCCAGATAGACGATGCGGCGGCCGAAGCGCGCCTTCATTTCGCGGCCGACGCGTTCCCCATGCTCGATTGCGGCCAGGGCGCTCTGTCGCGTGTAGGAGGGCAGCTCCACGAGTTTCGCCCGATGCGAGGTGAGGCCGACAGGCACCAGCGCCAACCCCTGGAAGTGAGGGTGGAAGGGCAGCAGGTCGGCCAGCGTGCGGTCGAGGGCAGGGCCGTCGTTCCAGCCGGGGATGCAGACGATCTGTCCGTAGAAGTCGATGCCTCCCTCCGCGAGCCTGGCGAGCATTTCCAGGATGGGGCGGGGTTCCTTGGTGCCCAGCAGCTTTCGGCGAAGCTCGGGCTCGGTGGCGTGAATGCTGACGTAGAGCGGGCTGAGACGCATCCGGAAGATCTTGTCCCAGTCCTCCTGGGACAGGTTGGACAGCGTCATGTAGTTTCCATGGAGGAAGGAGTAGCGGTAGTCCTCGTCCTTGATGTAAAGGGTCCGCCGCATCTTTCGAGGATTTTGATAGACGAAGCAGAAAGGGCAGTTGTTCTTGCAGGTGCGGATGCCGTCGAAGAGGTCGTCGTCGAACTCGACGCCCAGGACGTCCTCGGGCTCCTTCTCGACCGCGACGCCCACGAGCCGGCCGTCGGGCTTCTTGAAGTCGATGGCGAGCTCCAGACCCGATTCCTCGAAGCGGAAGTCGAGGATGTCGCTCACGCTGACGCCGTTCACGCGGAGGATCTCGTCGCCCTTCTCCAGGCCGATCATCTCCGCAAGGCTGCCCGCCGCGACGGAGCGCACTGTTCCGCCCGGCCGGGCACCTGTTCGGGAGGCAACGCGCATGATTTGGCGAGTATACTACTCTGACGCGCGATGGAATCTGCGGGCTCGTGGCTGCGCTGGGGAGTGGGGCTGGCCGTCCTGGCAGCGCTGCTGGCCGCTGCCGCCAGTCGATTTGTGGAGCCCGTTCCGGATCGCGAGCAGATGATGTCGGTGTTGCTCGAAGCGGGCGTCACCGGACGCGCGGTGCGCGAGGTTCGCGAGACGCGGGGGATCGGAGCGCTCGGCTGGGCGCGCGGAGTCCATCGCGAGGCGAGCGACCCGGGATTCGAGCGGGAGCTGGCCTCGCGGCTGACAAGGGCGTTGGAGGCAACCACCGCCAAGGCCGGGCGCTCGTCCGGCGGCTCCCCAGCGCGAAAGGTCGATAGATGAAGTAACTTGATCGCCGGATCCGCTTTTCGGGCGACCCGGGACCCGCCTGATCGAGTTGACCGATCGGCGCAGTTCGTGGTATGATGCGGGAAGTCCGGCCCTGGGCCGCTGGCCCAGCGGTGGGCGAAAGTGCAAGGAGTCCCGTATGTCGTTCCGAGTCGGCGAAAAGGTCGTGCATCCAGCCCACGGGGTTGGCGTCGTCAAGGAGATCACGACCCAGCGCGTGCTGGGCCACGAGAGCCAGTATTACGTCATCGAGACTCCGCTCAACGAGCTCGACCGCGTGATGGTGCCGGTTTCAAATGCCGACAATCTCGGACTGCGAAAGGTCGCCAGCGAAGAGATCATCGACCAGATGCTGAAGATCCTGCGCGACCGTCACGGCAACTACTTCGAGATCCTCGAGGACGAGAGCTTCCATCGCCGCCACAAGGAGTACCTCGACAAGGTTCAGAGTGGAAACATCCTCGAAGTCGCCAAGGTCTACAAGACGCTCTACGAGCGCTCCCGCGAACGGGACCTCGGCCTCAAGGAGAAGTTCCTGATGGAGCGCGCCGAGAAGATGATCATGGGCGAGCTCTCCTATGCCCGGAACATCTCCTTCGAGAAGGCGCAGGAAGTCATCGAGAACGGTCGAAACTAACGCCCCTCATCGGAGACTCCTTTACATCTCCGTTGGCCCTGAGCTTCTCGAAGGGCGCGGGCTACCGCTTCACTCGTGGTTCGACAAGCTCACCACGAACGGCAAAAAGCGTCAGAGACGCAACACTGGCGCGGCAAACGCGAAGTCCCTTTCTGTATCCCGTTGGCCCTGAGCACGTCGAAGGGCTCACGACGAACGGAAGAACTCGTCGGGAGCACCGCGCAGGGGCGGCGCGAGTCGGCACTCGACTTCGGGCCCCACGGCTTTAGGTTCAGGCTTCGCCGTACTCGTTGCCGGCTACTCGCTACTTGTCGTGCTCTCCCTACAGCTCTGGTATCCCAACACGAACCTGCGCGACCTCTGCCGCCAGACGATGTCCATTGCAGGCTCGGTGGGGCTCGAGTTGTGTTGCGACCCGGCAGAAAAGGTCGACATGGGGATGGTCGGCAGCTGGGAGATTGCCCGGCTGGGCGGACGTCCCGTGTTCCTGGGACTGACCGAAGGGGACATGCACTTCGGCATCGTCACGGTCTTTACCGACGCCGAGGACCAGGCGCTCACCAGCGAGTTCGAGCGTCTGCTGGCTGCCGTCTGGCGAGGGCCGGGACCGCCCTATCCATCGGAGGGGTCGCTGGTCAAGGGGATGGACGACGTGCAGGGACCCATGCTCTGCCTGTTCCCCGTGACGAGCCGGTTGATCGTGCTCATCCTGCGGCAGGTTGGCGAACCGGGCGACACCACCTTCGCTCCGCATGATGCGGCCTGCCTGGAGAATCTGACTCGAGACGGCGTGGTATATTCGCTGCCGATGAAATCCAAAGTCTCCGTCGTCCGCTGCGCCCCTGAAACCATCCTGGACGACGTCGATCGCCTCTGCGGTCTGGCCGAAGTCGAAAAGCATCTCGCGCCAGGCAAGACGACCATCCTCAAGGACAACATCTCCTGGCACTTCCCCTTCCCCGGTGCCAACACGACGCCATGGCAGCTGGAGGGCACCATCCTCGCCCTGAGGAAGCGCGGCTACGACGATCAGGTCTGCGTTCAGAACAAGACCGTCGTTACCAACGCCTTCAAGGGCGAAGACCTCAACAAGTACCTGCCCATCTTCGGCAAATACAAGATCCCGGTGCTCTACAACTTCAAGCCGGCGGACATGAAGTGGATCCCGTTTTCGCCCAAATCGAAGATGCGCGTCCTGAACCGGATCTTCCCCGAGGGGTCGACGAGGACCACCGTCGTCACCCCGGTCACCCGGTACTTCGCGACCACCCCATCGGTGTCGAGGCAGGATGGCCAGGTGTTGCCCAGTCCTGCCGCCCACCGGGCGAACACCGCCGCGCTATCGCTGTGGTCGTAGTCGATCGCGACGATGGCGACCTGGTCCCCGCTGGCCAGCATCAAGTCCTTGCGTACCGGACGCATCGTGCGCGGCCCCGGGCCATCTCCTGCCGTGGTCCCATCCATCACGGCGAACAGGCCGGTATGAATCTCCTTCTGGATGGCCAGCGGGTCGACCAGTGTCTCGTGAATCCAGGAGTGGGTGTAGTGCCGGTGAGTTGCCAGCAGACCGCCGAACGCGTTCTTCATCGCTCCGGTGGTGGTCGTGTAGATATGGCACTTCACCGTCGGCAGATGGACGA
>JACQFU010000142.1 GCA_016199905.1 Candidatus Wallbacteria bacterium | reverse complement strand
GCCGGGAGGACCGGATCGTGCCCGACCCGCCGCCCCCGCCTCCGCCGCTGGTGCCGATGATCTTCGCGTCCAGGGAGGTGCCCGTGTCGACGAACTGGCCCTTCTGGCCGGGCCCCCCCGGGATGTAGACCTGATCGCCGATCATGATCGGTCCACTGCCGTCTCCCTTGATCTCCCAGTGACCCGGAGTGCCGAGGGGGCCGAGCACGAAGCTGCGCGAGTTCTCGAGGCCGGACTTCGACCCGGACGCACCGGATTCCCGAGTCGCCTGCCCTGCGGTGCCCGGCTGCCCGAACGGGTTCCCCTGCGCCGAGAACTGCGCCCGGGCGGGCAGAGCCGCGATTGCCAGCAGGAGTGTCGCAAAAGTGAGCGCTCTCATGAACTACTACTATACGTCGCCGGTGAAGGCGGCGCGCCTCCGGAGCGAACCGTCTCACAGGCTCCGAAATCGCTCACGGCCGGCGTCTGAGGAGCCCGACGGAAACCGCAGCCAGCGCCAGCAGGCTGATCGCAACGCCAACCCGGAACGGACGCGGCTCATACGTCATGATCAGCCGATGCTCGCCGCCCTCGACGGGAACGCCGCGCACGGCGCCGGCAACTTTGTAGATGGGCCGCGGCTTGCCGTCCACGGTAGCCGTCCAGTTTGGAAAGTAGGCGTCCAGCAGGACCAGCAGACCGCGGCCGTCCAGGTCGAAGTCGATCTCGACCCGTTCCGGAGCGTAGCGGACAATCTCGCAGCCTCTAACCGCCACAGGCACCGGCTCGCCCGGAGAAGTTGCTTCTCCCGCGTGCGGCTCGTAGAAGGCCAGGTCCCGCATCGAAAGGATGGCGTCGGCGGCGGCCGGCGGCCGGCTTCCGCTCTCCAAAGCGCGCGCTCGGGCGGCGATGAAGGCGCGAGGGCTCACACTGTCGAGGAGCCTCACCGACACGGGGCCGCTCCTGCCGACCTCGCGTCCCGCGATCTGGACTCTCTTCAGTCCGAGCGCGCTGTCGAACTCGAGAACGTGCGTGACGCCCAGCGCGGCCAGCACCCGAGCTCGCGTGACGGCATCGTTTTCGGGAAGCGCCCGGACGAGCGTGCCGTGGGTTTGGAGGCGCACGGACATCGTGCTCCCCACGCTGTCGACGCTCTGCAGGACGCCGCGAAAGTCGCCCGACATCTCGGAGCAGAGCAGCGAGAAGGAGATGAGGTTGTGCTCGGAGTCGAGCGGGAGCCCCTCCGGGGGCAATGTCGTGAAGAGTCGAGGGGGGAGTGTGCTCGTCCGAGTCTTCTCGACGATCTCCAGCGAATAAGCCGGCCGCAATAGAACCGACTCGGGCACGGCGAGCAGGCCCTGCCGGGTGGTCGACGCGAGGTCCACCACCGTCAGAAACGCGAGCAGATAGACGGCGGCGGAGGCTCGCAGTTTTCCACGGGCAGACAACTCCAGGGTCAGCGTCATCGCGAGCAAGAGCCCGAACGCAAAGGCCAGCCCCAGGAGCCAGCCGTTTCGGATACCCGCCAGGATCTCGTCCACATTGCCGTAGAAGCCGCCGGAGCGGATGAGGAACATCCGGGGAATCGCAAGGCCGGTACTTGCGAGCGTGAGGCTCATCGCCACGGTTGCGCCAAGCGCGGCTCCGAGAGCGAGCCGGATCGAGCGGAGACACGTTCCGTGGGAGCTGCGGAGTCCCTCGAGGCCCAGTGCAGCCGCGACCGGCACCAGCACCGCCGCGATCAGGTGGTACTTGCCCGGAAACCGGAAGGCCTTCAACGGCGGAAGCAGCCGCATCACGAGTCTGAAGACGGGCGTGGATTCGCCCATCGAGAGGAGCACGGCCAGCCCCGCAAGGCCGAGCGCGCCCCAGGCGGCCGCGCCTCGCGTGGTTCGACCGGTCGCCTCCTCGCCGGTCGCTGCTCCGCCGGCAAACGCCCAGCCGAGAGAGCCAAAAGCGAGCGCCAGGAGCGGCAAGCCCCAGTAGAGGTCGGGGTAGAAGGGGATTGCGCCGCCAGCGAAGTTGGCCCAGTAGTAGGGGTGGCTCGCCAGCGGAAACGGGACCGGCAACAGCAGGTTGTAGAAGTTGGCAAGGTTGCTGGACCACATCGTCAGCTCCCAGTCGAGAAGTCCGACGCGATCCGAGAGGCTCAGCACCTGCGCGAGCGGCAGGTACTGGTAGGCGAGCAGCAGAAGGGCCGTCGCTCCGGCCAACGCCGTGCCGCACCAGTACCGAAACCACCGGCCGCGGTCCGCCCCGGGGCGCAGCCAGGGCAACGCCAGGAGGAGCAATCCCGTGAAGAGCACGTACTGCAGGTCCGTGCCGCTGCCCTCGATCGCGAGCACGAGCGCCGCGGCCAGCAATCCACGGCGGCTCCCCTTCATCAAGAACGGATCGATGGCGAGGAGCGCCAGCGGCGTCCATGTTGTGCCGCGGAGCAGCGTCGGCAGGCAAGTCGTGCTGATGGTGTATCCGCAGAACATCAGCGAGAGGCCGCCCAGGGCGGCGGCGGGCTTCGACAAACCCCATCGCCTCAACAACCCGTACATGAACGTGCCGGCGAGCGGCACGTGGATCGCCGTGAAGACGTTGTAGGCCCGGCCCAGCGGCAAGAGCAGAAAGATCACCGCCAGGGGGTAGAAGAACATCGAGTGCGGATCGGCCTGGAACGGGTATCCCAGCCCGATGAGAGGTTGCCAGTGACGGATGGTTCCGTGAGCCATCGCGTCGCTGGTCATCCCGGCATACGGAAAGTAGACGGCGGGCGTGGCCAGGTGGAAGAAGGTCATCCCGCCGAAGAGCACGTCCCCGAAGTAGGCCAGCGCGGCAAGCCACAGGCCCGCCACAAACATCCAGTCCGCTGCGCTCCATGGGTGCCGCGAACTCGGAGGAGGCGGAGGGTTGGGCTGGGGCGACTCGAGCTCCACGCGGCCGGATTCTATCACGATGAAGGCCAAGCCTTTGCTCGACGGCGGGCGAGGGAGCTAGCTTCGCGACGGAAGCCCGGAAGCCGTCACCGCCGACCGCCGAGCATCGAGCGCAGCAGCTCCAGGTTGTGGCGGGCGATCTCGCCGAGGAAGAAGAAGGCCAGCGCCGGCGTGCCGAGCAGCAATTGCGTCAGCTCGACCTCGTCGAAGACCAGCGCGGCCACAGGGCCGTCGACGGCCATGGCGCTGAAGGCGTGCTCCTCGCCGGCGAACATCGCCATCTCCCCCAATATTCGTCCCCGCGAAAAGACACCCAGCACGCGGGCACCCGGCTCGGCCACCAACCGCGCAGTGCCGGCAGCGATGGCGAAGATCTTGTCGGCCCGCTCGCCCTGGCGGAACAAGGCTTCGCCGTCCTTGACCAGGACCTCGTGCGCGATCTCGAGCAGCTGGTACAACTCCTCCGAGTCGATGTGCTTCAAGAGTCCGGTGTCTCGCAGCAGCACGAGCTTCTCGACGTCGGTCAGCACGGGACGCCCTCCAGCACGAAGCGGTACGTGCCCCTCACCAGCTTGTGCGAATGGCGGGCGTAGTCCGGCGCCGCGGCCAGCAGCGGCTCCCAACTGCACGCCCGCATCAGCAGCAGCCAGGCGCTCAGAAGGAAGGGATCGCCGTCGCGGTAGATACTGGCCGCGGCGAGATCGATGTCGGGCGCCCCCAGTCCGAAGGCGGCCCGGGCGTGCTCCAGTTTTTCCCCGTCGGAGCGCGACTCCAGGAGCCAAACGATATGCCGAGTCAATCGACTCTCGCCCAGGTTCAGCAGCGCCTCCATCGCCTCGGCTCGGCCGCGGGTCGTGGGGTCGAAGAGCTTGCGCTCCAGCAAGGGGAAGACGTCCGGCCGCGTGATCGCAGCGACGGCCGCGCAGGCCATCAGCGTGTGCTGGCGCTGGCGCTCGTCGAGCACGTCCAGGAAGTAGCGCCGTTCCGGAGAATCCGGCGCCGCCCGCACTATCAGCTGCCGGAGGCCAAGGGATTGAAACGATGCTTTGAGTTCTCTTCGGCCCAGCCGCAGCACGGTCTCACGCTGGCCCAACCGCCCCAGCAGCTCCAGCAGCCATCGCCGGCGCCGTGCCGCCTGCCCCCAGTCTGCCGCCAAGCGCTCCAACAGGCCGTGGTCGTTGTTCTTCCGGTCTGCCAGTCGATTCACTGCCTCGGAGGCCACCCAGGGAAACGGGTCCGCGGTCGCGTCCGTGAGCGCTGCCAGCGCTGCCGGACCCGGCACCCGGGCCAGCGCTCTCAACGCGCACCAGCGCACTTCGGCCGAACGGTCCTTCAATGCCGGCACATAGACGATGGCGGCTGCCGGATCGTCTCCTGGCTCGTCCTCCGCCAGCAGCCTCAGGGCCGCAAGGCGCACCCGGTGCTCGGCGTGGGCAGACATCGGGCGCACGGCTGGAACCGCGTCGGCCCGGTCCTGCTGGGGCACCGTCCGCAGCGCCGTCTCCAGAATGGCCGGGTCGTGGCTCTTCAGGGCCGACCAGACGACTCCGAGGGCGCGCTCCCTGTCTCGATTCGCCCTCAGGCAATGGCTGGCGGCCGCCAGCCGAACCAGCGGCTCGGCGTGGCCCAGGTACTCCACGAGTCGCGGGTCCAGCTCCGCTCCGGGAAGCCGTCCCAGCGCTCCCACGGCTGCGGCCAGGACCGGCGTGTCCCGCGACTTGAGCCCGGCTTGCACCACGGCCCGCTCCTCGTCACGGAGCACCGAGGACACCAGGAACGAGCGGAACACGGCGGCCTTCACCTCCGTGTCGACCGGTCTGTCGAGCAGCTTTCCGAGCTGGCGGCGCCCACGGCTGTCGGTACAGCGGGCCAGCAGATCGACGGTCAAGCGCGCCGCCTGCGGGTTGGGACTGAGAAGCCCGGATTCGAGAGATTCGTAAAAGGCGTTCGGCAGTCTCGAGATGTCGAGCAGCTCCAGGCTGCGCTCCTCGCCGGCGCGGCGGCGGAGCAAGCCCAGGACCGCCGAGGAGTAGACTCGGCGCAGCCGCAAGGTGTGCGTGAGCAACAGCGCGCTCAGCAGCCAGGCGATCGCGGGCAGCACCACCGTCGCTTTCGCCCACGTCAGCAGCAGCAACAGCGTGCTCACGGCGACCGACGCGACCGGCACGATCAGGCCGCTGGTGAGCACCACGACCGCGTCTGCGAGATTGCCGGGCAGCCCTCCGAAGAGCAGCGTCACCACGGGATCGGAGACCGTGTAAGCGAGCGCGTTGTGCGCGAATCGCGCCGCCAGCGCCGCTCCGAGGCCGGGGGCCCAGCAAAGCGCCACGCCGGCGCCGAACGCATAGGCGGGGAACAGCAGGGCCGCCCCGGCCAGCCCCAGTCGCGCGATCCCGACCGGGAGCGCGCCCAACTGCAGCGCGATGCTCGCGATGCGGGCCACGGCCCCGAAGGTCCCGTAGAAGGCGGCCATCTCCTGCTCCGTGGGATAGGCCCGTGCGATGACGGAGTTGGCTTGGAACTCGAACGTGCGCATCGTGAAGAACGAGAGTGCCGCGAAGAGGAACATCCAGCGGGCCAGCGGATGACGCGAGGGCGGCACCGTCTCCCGGCGGCCTCCGGAAAGCTGCAGAACGCCCGCGGACTGCGGAGCCGGGACGCGCATGCAGAGCGCCTCGACCGTCGCCAGGGCCGCCATCAGCGCGCCGGCCCAGGCCAGCACCAGCGACTCCGTCGAGAGCACTCGCAACAGCGCCACGACGACCAAGCCTCCGAGCACCACGCCCACGTTCTGGCCGGCCAGCAGGCGCGGCAAGAGTCGCTTGGCCTGCTGGATGTCCAGGTAGCGGCGCTGGAAGTTGCTGAAGTGGAGGAACCCCAACTGCATGAACACGTACCAGCTCCAGTACAGGATCAGGGGCGCGAGCTTGGCCCCCTGGCCGCCGCGCTGCGAGATCCAGTGCACACCCAGCGCTGCGAGTGCGTTGCCGCCGAGGATCAGGCGAAAGCGTCCCACGTCTCCGACGCGGGAGCCCAGGCGGGCGTAGACGAAGCTGCCGAAGGTGACACTGATGTCGGCCGCGATGAAGAAGAGCGGCAGCCAAGCGACGCCCAGCCGGCTGATGAAGATCGACTCGGCCACGGAGCCGCCCAGCGACACCGCTGCGCCGAAGACGAAGAGGTAGGCGAGCAGCCAAGTGAAGGTCTCTTCCTCACCGGAACGGAGGTCCAGGATGGCGACTAGCCGCTGGCGAAGCACGCCGACAGTTTAGCAGCGCGGTATGGATGGATCTTTCAAACGACCTCTTGAGTCCGGGTGATCCCCGAGATCGTCGAACTATCCAAAACCTGCATCAATCGGGGTTCCAAGGGGACGAGTCCCCTCCGCGAAGACATCCCATCCGCAGTCCCCTCGCAGCCCCCGCCCTCCCGGGTGCTATGATTCGCCCCGCGATGATCGGCGTGTACGAGGAACGGGCGCTCGTGACCGTGGCGGAGGCGATCGTGCCTGGGGCGGACCAGCCCGGTTTGCTCGTCGAGTACGAGCGTCTGCTGGCCTCGTTCGGCGGCGCCCGGGCGGCGGGCGTCCGCGCTGCGATCCTCTTCTGCGCGCTTGCCCTTCCCGCTCTGCTGCTGGGACGGGCCCGGACGCTCGCCGGGCTCCTACCACAGGAGCGGGAGGAGTGTTTAAGTCGTTTGCTCTCCCACCCGCTGTACCTCCTCCAGGACCAGGCGGCGCGTGGGTCGCTCGGGTTGCCGCCGATCGGTCCGACGCCGGAGAGCGCCCCGTGATCGTGGAGCCCGGGGCGCTCGAAGGCGACGTCGAAGACGACGCCGAGTACGTGATCGTCGGCACGGGCGCTGCCGGCGCCACCGCGGCGCGCGTGCTGGCCGAGGCCGGCGCCGGCGTCGTGCTGGTCGAAGAGGGGCCGAACGTGCCGGCCGCCGAGTTGGCCCGTGGGACCGTCGCCTCGTTCGGGCGGCTGCTCCGCGACGCCGGCGGCCAGGTTACCTCCGGACCGCTGAAGATCCCGCTCTTGCAGGGCGCCTGCGTGGGCGGCAGCACGGTGGTGAACTCCGGCATCACCTGGCGCATTCCCCCATGGGTCTACGATCGGTGGGCCGCGGAGTTCGGGCTCTCCGGGGCGCTCCCAGCTCGCGAGCTGGAGGCGTGTTTCGATCTGCTGGACGAGGAGCTGTCGGTCAGGCAGACGCGGGAGGAGCGGCTGGGCGGCAATGGCCGGGTGTTGCGAACGGGCGCCGAGAGGCTAGGCTGGGAGAGCAAAACGACTCACCGGACCGAACGAGACTGCGAGGGCAGCGCGCGCTGCCTCGAGGGGTGCGCCAACGGCCGGCGACAGAGCATGAACCACAGCTACATTCCCCGCGCGCTCGCCGCAGGGGCCCGGTTGTACGCCGGCTGCCGCGTCACGCGCGTGTGCCCACGCTCTGCCGGTGGGCTCGCCGTCGAGGGGACGTTCGCCCTCGGGGCGGGTGGCGGCGGCCGCCACACGCTTCGGGCCCACGCGCGCAAGGCGGTGTTGATCGCCGCAAGCGCGATCCACACGCCCGCGCTGGTCTTGCGCAGCGGCCTGGACTCCACGGGCCAGGTCGGCCTCCACTTCCAGGGCCATCCCGGCGTCTCGATGCTGGCCCTCTTCGACGAGCCGATCCGGCTCTGGGAGGGCGCAACCCAGGCCTACGAGATCACCGAGTTCCGCCAGCGGGGGATGAAGATCGAGAGCTTGAGCTTGCCGGCCGAAGTGTTGGCGGCCAGGCTGCCCGGCGTGGGCGCGAAGCTCGCGGCATACCTCCGGCAGATGGATCGAATCGCGGTGGCCGCGATCCCGATCAAGGCCCGGGCTCGCGGAACGGTGCGGACGCTGGGGCCGTTCAATCGGGTGAACTACTGTCCCGAGCCGCAGGACGTTGCGCTGGCTGTCGAGGGCCTCGCGCGCGTCGGCCAGGCGTTCTTCGCCGCCGGCGCGCGGGCCGTGCTCCCGGGCATCCACGGCCTGCCCGAGCGGATCTCCGACCCGGCGGGACTCGAGCTGATTCGGCGCGCCAGGCCCGAGCCGGGCGCCCTCAACTGGGTGATGACTCACATGATGGGCTCCTGCCGGATGGGCGGCGATCCGCGCACGAGCGCGGTCGATCTCCGAGGCCAACTCCACGGCGTGCCGGGCGTGCACGTGATCGACAGCTCGGTCTTCCCCACCAACCTCGGAGTGAACCCGCAACATACGATCATGGCCGTAGCGATGGTGCTGGCCCGGAGGCTTTTGGAGGACCGGGCGTGAACCGGTGCGGTCGGACGCCGTCGATGGTTTGCCGATCGTGGCGCAGGGCGGTCAGCGCCGCCGCCTGCGGCTCGCCCCGAGCCATGCGCCGCCCAACACCAGCCAGACCGGCAAGTCCAGAGTCGCGCCGCTGCCCGCGCCCAGCCGGCATCCGCCGCCGCCGGCCCCGGTCGCGCCGATCGCGGATGCGGGAGAGACGAGGACCGCGTCACGAGTGGCGCCGCGAATGGAGGGATCGAGCACGAGCCTTCCGAAGGAGCCCAGGACCAGGCTCGTTGCTCCCCCGGAGGCAAACTGCAGCGTGTAGGTCCGCAGGGCCACGCGTCCCAGACGGGTCACGCAGTCCACCTGGTCCAGCTCGATCGTCGTGCCATCCACGGTGCCCAGTGGGATAGTCACATTGCTCAGGAGGCCCGAGCCATCGGCCTGAAGTTGGGTCGTCGCGGGAGCCAGCGCCAGGTTGCCGATGAATAGCTGGACGCAAGGCCCGGTGGCCCCAGCCGTGGAGGCGGCGCCCTGCTGGTCGAGGGAGACGTTGAACGGCTGGCTGCGGTCCGCGCCCGTGTCGACGAACAGCGAGAAGAGGTATCGCTTCTTGGAGTCCGACCCCACGCGCGGAGTGACGAAGCTCGTCACCGCTGCCGCAGGGTTGCTGATGACGACGAGAGGGCCGGCAAACTGCCGCCACTGATAGCGGAGACGGGGCTGCTGGATGACCGTCGGTCCGCCCTTGGATTGCCGTCCGTCCAGCTCGACTGTCCGCTGCTTGTCGGTTCCGTCGAGCGGGACCTGGCGCGGATCGGACTGTCCTACGGCGACCGGCACCTGGCTGGTGCTCGAATCGACGATCACCCGAATGCGCTTGCGGACGCTGACGCCCGTCGGCGACCCCGTGCCGTCGAGAAGGTCGGCCGTCGCTTCGAATACCAGTACTCGCGAGGTCGTCGGCGAGAAGGACGTCTGCGAGACCGCGTTGACGGTGTCGGTATCCTGAGCGCGAGACAGCAGCACCGTCGGACCGTCGACCTGGAACCAGCTGAGCCGGTGGCGCTGGTTCGCGGGCGCGCGAGAGAGTGTGGCAGTGAGCTGCACGGTCGCCGGGATGAGGACGCGCAAGGTGTTCGGCACTCCCGCGCGAGCTCCGTCGCCCTCGTCCTCGCCGCTGGTCGTCGGCCCACCGGACACAACGGAGGAAACGAGTGTGAGCTTCGGCTGGTCCTGGCCCAGCGCGAGCACCACGAAGGAGATCCTGCTCGGTTCGCTGGCGACGCCGCCCGGGTCGGTGACGACGAGCTCGAACTCGAAGGTGCCGTCGCCGGCCGCAACGAAGCTGGGCGCCGGCGAGGTCGCAGACGGAAGGAGCGAAATGTTCTTGCCACTGACTTGCCGCCAGTTGAACCGGAGGCCAGCCAGATCGCCCGAGTCCTCGTCGAAGGACCCCTGACCGTCGATCACGACGGTTTCGCCCACCGTGAACGAGAGCTGCGGGTCTTGTGCCGTGGCGCGCCGGCTGCCTTGCTGGTTCCTCACGCTCGCCTCGGCAGTGGGCGGATGGCCCTGGACCAGGACCCTGATCGTGACTCGGACGGGGCGGCTGCGGTAGCCGCCGTTGGAGACTGTCAGTTCGAAGGTGTAACTGCCTTCCCGGTCCGGCACGAAAGTCGGGGCGGCCGACGACGGGCCCGAGACCGAGGAGACTGCAGATCCGGCCGGGACCAGCAAGGCTCCGCTGTCATCGCGAGCCACGGCCCAGCTGTACGACAGCACCCGGCCTCGTGGATCGGCGCTCTCGTGACCGTCGAGCCGGATGAAGCTCCGGAGGTTGAGCGGACGTCCCGCATTGTCGCTGGCGGGTACGACCGTGGGATCGGGAACCGTCGGCGCGATCACGCCGGCAGAGACGATCTGCACCCGGTAGGTGGCGTCGATGCCCGCATTGGCGGCGGGCACGATCAGGACCGGGTCGTTCACTTCGATCGTCGCCTCCGCGAAGCCAGAGAGGTTCCCATCCGAGACGGTCAGGCGAATGCGGTAGCTGCCGGCCGCAACGAGCCGCTGCCCGGCGGGACTGGCCACCAGGTCCGTTCGGAACGATAGGGTCGGGGTTGCCGCAGTCCTGTCGCTGAACGTTGCCACCGTCGTCGAATCGGCTGACGCAGCGCTGCGATCGGGCACGCTCACGAAACTCCACTGGTAAGTGAGCGTCTGGCCGTTCGCGTCGACGGACCCTCTTCCGTCGAGACTGAGCGAGCTCGCGAGTTCGAGCCCAGTCGCGTCGGTGAAATCGCTTCGAGGCAGGATGATGGATCGGTCGGGGCCGGCGCTGGCGGTGGGCGTAATATCGTCGACGGCGATCGCCACGGAAGTCGTGTTCGTCAGCTGCCCCGCGCCCGTCACGGTGAGGGAAAACTGGTAGTTCCCCGGCGGCCGCGCCTCGTAGTCCAGTTCGGGGGCAGCGGACGCCAGCGGCCCGGCGCCGTGGGGGGCGCTGGCCAGAGACCACTGGTACGTGAGGGACGTGCCGATCGAGCCGCGACCGTCCAGGTGAACGAACCGGGGGCCACCTGTCAGCGGGAATGCCACGGCGCGCGCCACGGGCGGAGTGGGCGGGGGCGCGGAGATCGCGACGTCTGCCGTGGCGGGCCGCGAGTCGGCAGTGCCGTCGTTCACCACCAGTTGCACGCGGTAGGCGCCTGACTGATCGGGCGCGAACGATGCGTTCGGGGAACCGGCGGGCCGGATATCGCTCGCCGCGAGGAAGCTACCGGCAGGGACGGATACGAAACTCCAGCGATAGGTGAGAGTGTCTTCCACGTTGACGTCGCTGGAGGCCGTGGCGACGAGTGTCACGGCCACGCCCACCGTGCCGGTGGTGGGCGCGGTGAACACGGCTGCGGGCGGGGAGTTCACGACGTTCAACTGCACCGTCACGAGCCGAGAGATGGCCGTGCCGTCGCCCACGATCAGACCGATGGTGTAGGAGCCTTTCCGATCGGGCTGCAGAGAGGTCTGGATGGCGGCGGTGGTGTCGTTGGGAGAAAACGAGTCGTCACTGAGGTGGCTGCCTGCCGGCATCGCAAGCAGGCTCCAGTGAAACTGCAGCTGGGTCGTCGGCGTCTCGGGGTCGCTCGAAAGGCTCCCGTTCAGCGTCACGGGACGCGTCACGGTCCCCGTGGTGTCTGCGCCCGCATTGGCCGTCGGCCGGCCGTTGGCCAGATCGAGCGTGTCGCCTGCCGACTTTGCCGCCTCCGAGTACGGCTCGGCGGCCTGGGAATGAGCCAAGGGCGCGCCCGCGACGAAGCAGGCTACCGCGGTCAGGGCCGTTGCCAGCCAGCGACGAACGATTCTCCGGTGCCCCCAACTGACGACCGTTCTGCTCGCAATGTTCATCGTGTTCATCAGTTCCTCCCTGTCTCGGCTGACGGCAAGGGCTGCCCTCAGTGCCGGCCAATCTATCATGATTCCGGGCGCTCAGGGTCTTCCCGCTTTCCCGAGAATCGCGCGAGGCCGTGTGCGAAGGCTCCTCGAGGACCGCGCCAACGGGCCGGACCAGCTGCTGCTGGAGGCGGGCGCTATACTGGCTGCAGCTGCGCCGGCGCCCGGCGCCCGTCTTGGTCTGGTATGCCTACCGTCGCCATCTACGACGACTATCTCGCCAGCTTCTCTCGGCTGCCCCGAACGCAGCAACGCAAGCTGCGCGAGTTCAACCGCAAGTTCGTTGCGTGGCCTCGGTCGGACTCCTGGCGTCTGGAGCGGCCGGCGGGAATGCGCGACCCGGCGGTGCATACGGTCCGTGTGGCGCCCGAGACCAGTGCGGTCGTGCTGCATCCCGGCGAGAGCGATCTTTACGTGATGCTCTGGGCGGGCCGTCCCGAGGAGGCGCTCGACTGGGCGAAAGAACTCTCGTTCACCGTCCACGAGCGGACGGGCGCCATCCAGGTCTACGACTACGTGCGGCTGGGCACCTACCTCAAGCGGATGCAGAGCGCATCGGCTGTGCCCCTTGGCGAAGAGGAGAGCGGCGGCCGGAAAACGGTCCGGGCGACGCTGAAGTCGACGACGGACGACGAGCTGTTGTCGCTCGGAGTGCCGCGCATCCTGCTTCCTGCGGTGCGGGCCCTTGGCTCGCGCAAGGACCTCGACGAACTGGGTCGCTACCTGCCGGCCGAGGCCGCCGAGGCGCTGCTGAGGCTGGCGGCGGGATTCTCGCCGGAGGAGCTGGCGGTTCCGGCCGCGGGTCGCGACGCGGGCGACTACCGGACGGCGCTGGATCATCCGGATTCGCGGCGCCGGTTCGCGGTCGTGCGCGCGGCGGGCGACCTGGAGGCCATGCTCAACGCGCCGCTAGAGAAGTGGCGGCTGTTCCTGCACCCTTCTCAAGACGCGCTGGTGGCGCGCAATTTCGACGGTCCGGTGCGCATTCTCGGAGGCGCGGGCACCGGCAAGACGGTGGTCGCGATGCATCGGGCCCGGCACCTGGCGCGGGCGGTCTTTCCGGCTCCCACGGATCGGGTGCTCTTCACGACGTTCACGACGAACCTGGCGCAGAACCTGCGCGACTTGATGCAGAGCTTCTGCGGCGACGAGCTGCAGCGCATCGAGGTGTTGAATCTGCACGCCTGGGCGACCCAGTACGCGCGCTCGAACGGACTGGGAGTCGACTCATCCGACGAGTCTGAAGGAGAGCCGGGCCGGTCGAAATGGACCGAGCTGATGCGCGTCGTGCGCGCCCACGTCGAGGCCAGGACCGGCGGCGCGCTCTACCGGGCGGCGGTGGTCGACGAGACGCAGGACTTCGCCAGCCGCTGGTCCTGTCGCGGCTCGGGATAGACGTCCGCGGCCGCACCGGCACTCTGCGTATCAACTACCGCACCACCGAACAGATCCGCGACTGGGCCGTGCGCATCCTCGACGAGCTCTCCATCGACGACCTCGACGGCGGCGCCGACGAGCAGCGCGGCTACGTGTCGCTGTTGCACGGGGCGCCGCCCGAAGTGTGCGTATTCCAGGAGCGAGCGGAGGAACAGCGATTCATGCTCGAGACCCTGCGCCTGCTCTTGCGGGATCGGCTGGCCCACGACATCTGCGTGGTGGCGCGCACCCGGCGCATCCTGGAGGAGCTGGTGGAGCCCGTGCTCGAGAAGGCGCGGCTGCCGCACGTGCGCCTGGAGGGCGGTTCCGACCGCGAGGCGGGCCCCGGGATCCGAGTGGCGACGATGCACCGGGTGAAAGGGCTGGAGTTCCCCTGCGTGGTGGTTTGCGGGTTGACGCAGGGCGTAATGCCGTGGCGACCTCAGGGCTGGGAGGGGCTCGATTCCGAGGCCCGGGCGGCCCACGACATGATGGAGCGCTGCCTGCTCTATGTCGCCTCGACGCGCGCCCGCGACCGCCTTTACCTCACGGCGGGAGGCACCCCAGGCGAGTTCCTGAGATTCTGGAACCGTGAGACCCGCCTGCTGTAGTGTGAGCGAAGTCACAGCGACCGGGCTTGCGCTGCCGCGCCTGCCCCAAACGAAAGGAGCGCTGCCATGGCAGCTCTGGATCCCGGCGTCATGGCCCCGGACTTCACCTTGCCGTCGTCCGCGGGCGACCCGGTGACACTGTCTCGGTATCGCGGGAAACGCCAGGTCGTCCTGGCCTTCTATCCCCTCGACTGGACCGGTGGCTGAGCCAAGGAGATGACGGCTTTCGAAGGCGACCTTGAAACCTTCGAGGAGCTGGGTGCCCAGGTCTTGGGCATCTCGGTGGACAGCATCCCGAGCCATAAGGAGTGGGCGAAGAGCCTGGGCGGACTCAACTATCCGCTGCTCAGCGACTTCTGGCCGCACGGCGGCACCGCGACGAAGTACGGCGTACTGACCGACCAGGGCTACTGCCAGCGCAGCATCTTCGTCGTCGGGCTCGACGGAAAGATCGGCTGGTCGAAGGTCTGGGGCACGGGTGTGCCCGACAACAAGGAGATTTGCTCGATACTGCAGCCGCCGTCGAAGAGCGCGTCGGCGTAGCGCCGATCCGGGCAGCGGGCTCGGGCCTGCTGTCCGGGACGTCGCGCTCGACTGGTATCTCGAGGGCGCGGCGTGCTATCCAGTCGGCGTGCGCCTGCCGCCTCCCGGTAACAGAACGGTCGCAGTTGCGGAGAGCGGATTGCTCTCGGCGGTGGGGTGCATCCTTTATCTGTGCTGGTACAACCCGCTGCTGTACATCCTGGCGGTGACGCTGACGCCGCTGCCACTGACGTTGCTGGCCTACCGGCAGGGGTGGCGGTATGGGCTGGCGGGGCTCGCGATCACGTCGCTGGGAGTGATGGCGTGCCTGGGGCCGCCGGACGCGATGCTCTACGTGGGGCTGTTCGGCGTGATGGGGTTCATCACCGGATTCCTGCTGCATCGCGGGCTTTCGCCGGAGCGGATACTGGCGGAGGGGAGCGTCCTCGTCACGGCCTACGACGTATTCGGCTATTACTGCCTGGAGCGGCTCTTCGGGCTGGAGGACTCGATGGCTCCGGTGAGGAAAGTGGCGATGGCCGCGCTGGCCGCTGGGGCAGCCAACGTGCCACCGGAGCTGGCCCAGTCGGCGCAGGCCTTCCAACGGGCCGGGGAGGATTTCTTCTCTTTCCCGCTGGCGCTCTTCTTCGGCGGCGCCGCGGCAGTATTCGTGGCCAACTACGTCATCTCTCTCGTGGCGCTCCGGCAACTGGGCATCAGGCTGCAGGTGCCGAAAGGCATTCACCTGTTCCGCCTCCCGGTTCCGGCCGGCGTCGCCTGTTTGCTGCTCTTTCTGGCGGCTCCGGCTGCCGTCGAGAGCGGCTCCAAATTCACCCGGATCGCCTATGTGAACCTTGTCCTCTTGGCGATGGTGTTTCTCTTCGCCGAGGCCTGGTCGGTGGTGCTCTGTCTTCTCGACTTGACCGAGATGAGGCCGCCCGCGCGGTTCGCGGCGTTGATTGCCTTTCTCGCCCTGTTCCCGTTCACCTTGATCCTGGGGCTGGCCGACAGTCTGTTCGACTTGAGGGCCATCGCGGTCCAGTTCCTGAATTGATCGGGCTGGAATAAACTTCCCGGGCGTGAGAACGTATAGGGGAAGGGGGCTCTGTCCGCGCACGACGGCCGGAGACTGCAGGCCGAGGTCACCCGAACGATGATTCTGCCCAGCCGCGAAATCCACTCCAGCCTGGCGATCTCGACCCCAACAAAGGGCCTGGCGCTTCTGCTCGCCGGCCTGCTGGCGGCGGCCACTGCCTCGGCACAGGAGAGGCTGTCCCGGGAGGACCTGCAGCGGCTCTATCCCGCGGCGAACTTGCAGGAGCTGACGCCGGACGAGCTCGACACCTGTCTACGCAGCTCGCAGCATCTGAAACTGAAGAAACTCCTCGATGCGGCCGACAAGGCCAAGGAGCAGGTCGCAGTCGACACGGGCGGGCCGGGTGCGCCGGTGAGCGAGCCGTCTCCGAGCTTCGAGGGTCTCGGCAACGCGGCCGCGAAGGCAGCCACGAGTCTCACCGACGAACAACTGACCGAGTGTTTTGGGGCCGACCGTTTCGCCCATCTGGGGCAGGCGCGCCGGGACCGCTGGCGGACCAACGCGACGCTGCTCAGGTTCTACGGGTTCTACCAGTCGGGACGTATCAAACTGCCCGCGCTGCAGGATATCGCCAACAACTTGCTCGAGACCGAGCGGCCGCCGCTGGTCACGAAGGCCGGCGAGCCGCTGCGCAAGCAGCTGCCGCTCGAGGGGAACGGGTTTGAGCTCGGGCTGAACGTCTCCACCGGATGGGCCTATGTCGAGAAGGACCGGCAGAAGAACCAGCGCGACCAGCAGATCGCCAACGTCTACAACGCCCTGGTCGATCCCGACCACGAGTCCGACGTCGGCGAAGAGCTGGCTTTGCTCGGCAAGCTGAACTCGGGCAAGAAGATCCACATCGTCCTCAACCTGAAGATGATGCACCGGGGGCAGATTGGGACGTTCGACACGTTCCACGTGATCAGCCTGGGGATGGAGAATCCGTGGCTGTCGCCGACTCAGAACCTGCGATACTTGCGCAGCGTCATCTGCCACGAGTTGGGCCACTATCTCCAGTACTTGCTGTACGGATGGAAGCCGCCCGTCGGTCCGATCGCTCGCTTCGCCGGCCTGCGCCACAACCCGGAAGTGACCACCAACGAGCCGGTCGCGCTGTCGGAGGGGTGGGGCGATTTCTGCGGCGTGACCTTCGGCAAGAGCGATTACTGGGACTGGCAAGAGGGCTATCGTCACGAGGGCTACGACGAGAAGAAGCCGCTCAAGAGCCGCAAGGACCTGCTGCGGACCGAAGGCATCGTGACGCGCGTGTTGTTGCTGTCCAACGAACGAATCGCGGGCTTCCGCCAGAAGGTCATCGCCACGCTGGGCCGGCACAAGCCGCTGTCGTTTGCCGCGCTGGTGAACGGATTCTCGGAGGATTATCCCCGCGAGTCGCTGCCGATGCGCCGGGCGCTCGACGAGACGCTGAAGGGTTCACGGTAGGCCAGGCTGTTGTCCGCGCTGCGCATCCTGCTCTACGCCTGGTACGCGTGGGTCTCCTTCGGGCTGCCGATCTCTCTGGCGAAGAAGATCCGGTTCGCGCTCCAGGAGCCCGATCGGCCGGCTGCCTGGCGCGCCGGGCGCGTGATGTTCTTTTTGGGCATCCTGGTCTGGTGCCCCTACGTGCTGTTCGCGAAGCTGCTTCGCGTGCACGTGCCGCTGGTCGCGGTCGTTGTCGTGCACTGCGTCTGCCTCTACGGAGGACTCGCGGTCCAGAGAATCGCCCCGCCCGCACCGAAATCGCCGGGCTGAGCGGTCCAGGACCCTCGCCCCGCCCTACGCCCGCGCGGCGACGAAGGTGTGGACCGGAATCCGCTCCTCGAGCATCTCGCCGGAGTGCTCGCGGCCGTACGACTCGATGGCGGCCATGCCGCGCCGGAAGTTTTCGTCGATCAGCAGATGAAGCTGACTGATGGTCCGCTTGCGACACAGTTCCAGGTAGCGCTCCGCCGTGAACCGGTAGAGGCGCTCGGTGCAGATCGACTGTTCGAGCACGAAGCCGCCTGCCACGAGCGACTCGAGCAACGGCGCCCGCAGAGGAAAGCGCCGGGAGTCTATCTCGCGCGCGCCGGGGAAGAAGCGGTACATCAGCGGTTCGGGCCCTTCGCGCGGGAGGATGTTCCTCAGCAGCAATCGGCCTCCCGGGGCCAGAACGCGGCGCGCCTGGGCAAGGAACGCGGCGAAGTCGTGAAAGTGATGGAACGCGAAGGTGGACAGGACGCAGCCCGCCGAGCCATCGCGCAGGGGCAGGCGCTCGGCGGCCGCGGCGGCGAGCGCCCCGCTGAAGACCTTGCCCTTTGCGACCGAAAGCATCTTTCGGCTCGGATCGAATCCGACGGTCTTCCATTGGTAGGCGTCGCACGAGTCTTGCTCGAAGCGCGAAAGCAGCGTGCCCGTGCCGCAGCCGACGTCGGCAAGCAACCGTGGGGCGCCGGCCGCCTCGGCTGCGTTCAGCGCCCCGGCCAGCAGCGCGGCCAGCTCGTCGTCGAACGAGTCGTATTCCTGCCGATCCCGGTCGTAGTCGGGCGCGATCTGCTCGTAGTCGGTGCGGGGGCCGGGACTGGTCATGACGGCTTTGCCGTTGCTGCCTCGCCGAGGGCTCGGTCGATGGCGGCCAGCTCGGAGGGCTCCAGGAGAGCGGCCAGATCCCGGATCAGGACGAGACCCTCGCCGAGTCTCTCCACGGTCTTCACTGCGACTGCGCCTGCCGCCAGCCCGGTGGCCTCGCGTAGCTCGCGTTCGGGAAGATAGAGCAACCGCACGACGCGTCCCACTCTCAGAGCGAGCAGCCGCGTGCCGGCGGAGGCGAGCACGAAGTTGTCGGTGCGCGCGGGCGGAGTCTGCGACAGGCGAAGCCGGGGCCCAAGGTCGACGACGGGGACGAGGTTGCCCGAGAAGTCCAGCGCTCCTTCGACGAGCGGCGGCGCTCCCGGGAGCGGAAGCACATCCGAGGCCTTCATGACTCTGCAAACGGCCTCGACCGGCAGCCCGCAGCAGCTGCCTGCCAATTCGAAGACCACGACTCCCGTGACGTCTTGTGTCGCATCCGCTTGCACGAACAACAGGGATATCAGATGGATAAAGGAGACTCAAGAGGGGGAACGGGCTCCCCCCTACGGGGCATGCACCCCAACGCCCCTACAAGCGCTCGAAGCGCGCGGTGAAGTGACGCAGCATGGGCGCCTGGTAGGAGAAACGGAAGCCGCGGACTGCGTCCCTGCGCCTGTACACGTCGACGATCGCCTCCAGCACGTAGTCGCTGTGGCTCTGCGTGTAAACACGCCGCGGAAACGCGAGTCGGACCAGGTCCATTTTTGAAAGCACTTCGCGGCCGGTCTCGGGATCGGTATGGCCGAACATGACCGTTCCGATCTCGCAGCTTCGGATGCCCGCTTCGAGATAGAGCTCGCAAGCCAGCGCCTGTCCGGGAAGCTGCTCGGCGGGGATGTGTGGCAGAAAGCGTCGCGCGTCCAGGTAGACGGCGTGGCCTCCGTGCGGGCGCAGCAGGGGAACCTCTGCCGCGATCAGGCGCTCGGCCAGGTACTCGATGGTGCGGATCCGATAGGCCAGATAGTCCTCGTGGAGGATCTCCTCGAGGCCGATCGCGATCGCCTCCAGGTCCCGGCCCGCCAGGCCGCCGTACGTCGGGAAGCCTTCCGTGAGGATGAGCAGGTTCCGGGCCTGCTGGGCCAGCTCGTCATCGTCGACGGCGATGAAGCCGCCGATGTTGGCGAAGGCGTCCTTCTTGGCGCTGAAGGTGCACCCGTTGGCGAGGCGGAAGAAGTCGCGGGCGATGTCGATCACGGGCCGCTCTCGCTGGCCCGGCTCTCGCAACTTCACCAGGTAGCTGTTCTCGGCGAAACGGCAAGCGTCGATGAAGAGCGGCACGCGGAACTCGTCGCACAGCTCGCGCACGGCCCGCATGTTCGCCAGCGAAACGGCCTGGCCGCCGTGAGAGTTGTTGGTCACGGTCATCATCACCAGCGGCACTCGCTCCCGGCCGTAGCGCTCCAGGGTTTGACGCAACGCGTCCACGTCCATGTTCCCCTTGAAGGGGTAGTCGCTCACCAGGTCGTCGCCTTCCTTGCAAGGCAGATCGATCGCCTCCGCCCCCGAGAACTCGATGTTGGCGCGCGTGGTGTCGAAGTGCGTGTTGTTCGGAATGACCCTGCCCTTGCCCCCGACGATGCTGAAGAGGATCTTCTCGGCGGCGCGTCCCTGATGCGTGGGGATGATGTGCTTGAGCGCGGTCAGGTCGCGCACGGCGTTCTCGAACCGGTAAAACGAACGGCTTCCCGCGTAGGACTCGTCGCCGTCGGTCAGCCCTGCCCATTGCGCCGCGCTCATCGCGCTGGTCCCGCTGTCGGTGAGCAGATCGATCAGGACATCGGCGGAGTGCAACGCAAAGAGGTTGTTCCCGGCCTCTTCCAGATGGGCCTCTCGCTCCTGGCGATTCGTCATCCGGATCGGCTCGATGACCTTGATCTTGAACGGCTCGATGATGGTCTTGGGCATGAGGACAGATTATTGGCGGCGGTCATCGAAAGCTCAAAAGGTTTCGGTGACCGACGCGGAAACTCTGTTACAATTTCGGCGCCATGCTCAACGACCGCCTTTGCCGTTTGGTGCTGCGCGTGCTCGGCGTCACCTTCGCCCTCGTGGGGGTCTCGTTTCTGGCGGCGCCGGATGCGGTGGTCGGGCTGATGAACCTGATCGGACGGCTGCTCGGGCCGTTCCCCGAAACCCCCGTCGGCGGAGCTCGGCTCTGGGTCTCGCTCTCGTTCGCCTACATGTCGGTAGTTGCGGCGCTCGCGCTGCTGACGGCCACCGACCCGCCACGCTACCTGCATCTGCTGCCGATCCTGGCCCTCGGCAAGCTCACCTCGTCGCTATCGGGGCTCGGGTTCTTCCTGCTCGAGCAGCATGCCTTCGTCTACCTGGCGACGTTCGTCGTCGACGGCTCGATCGTGCTCCTGGTGATGGGTTGCTGGCTGTTCTACAGGCGGGGGGTGGCCGAGCTTGGCGGGCGATAGCTTTGCCCTGACGCCCGCGAGCTCGTTCCCGAGAAAGCTGCGGGCCTACCTCGCGGAGCGCTTCCCGCTGGATCAGAACGGTCCGGCGATCTTCCTGATGTTCGCGAGCGCCTTCCTGGTCAGCGCGCGGCTCCAGGGCAGCCCGGTTCGTATCGCCGGGGGCCGCACGGCTCTGGGCATGCTCGTTCTCTTCTTCTTCTTTCTGAGGCTGAGGATCAGCGACGAACACAAGGACGTGCTCTACGACCGCATCGTCAACCCGCAGCGGCTGGTGGTGCGTGGCATCGTCACGTTGAACGAGCTCAAGGCCGTGGGCCTCTTCGGTCTGATCGTGGAGCTGGCGGCCTCCTGGGCCCTGGGTCCGCAGGTCTTCGTGAGCTGGCTTGCGGCGGCCGCGTGGTCGGGGCTGATGCACGTGGAGTTCTTCGTCGCGGAGTGGCTGCGCCACCGACCCGGCATCTACATGCTCACGCACATGACGGTGGTTCCGCTGCTC
>JACQFU010000133.1 GCA_016199905.1 Candidatus Wallbacteria bacterium | reverse complement strand
CGTTTCAGAGGATTGAAATAGTCAGGTCTTGTTTTCTCAGGTGCGTCGCGGCCTCCAGGAGCGACTCTTCATCAGGCTCGTTCAGACGCATCACTACCTGGGCTACACGCGGCCGGTCGGCGAGCACTTGAAGTACCTGGTAACACTTCACACGATCCACCCGTCGCGTGCCTGGCCTTCTCGAGCGCTCCTCGCCACGTAGGAGCAGCGGAAGGGACATGGAAAGAACGGGGCCGCCGACTACACGGGGGCAGAGCGAGTCTTCGTGACGCACCCGAGACTTGCTGTTGGCCAGCGTCCAAGGAGGAAAGCCATGACCGCCACCCGCGAACTGCCGTTCCCGCCGTTCTTCGACGGCGCCAACGCCGCGCGATGGGACTATTCCCCGGATCAGCAGCGCATCTTCGCCGAGTCCGCCGCCTGGCGGCGCGCCCACGCCGTGAAGCCCGCCGCGACCGACGGGCTGAACCTGCACCTGTTGTTGATCGACGTCCAGAAGGACTTCTGCTTTCCCGGGGGCTCGCTCTTCGTCGCAGGCAGAGACGGCGACGGCGCCGTGGCGGACAGCCGCCGGATCGCGGAGTTCGTCTACAGGAACCTGGGCCGTGTCAGCGCGATCACCACCACGCTCGACACGCACTTTGCCTACCAGATCTTCTTCCCGTCGTTCTGGGTCGACGGCGACGACAAGCCGCTCGGGGCGCACCGCGAAATTTCGACGGCCGAGATCCGGAGCGGGGCCGTGAGGCCCAACCCGGCGATGGCGCCCTGGCTCTGCAACGGCAACTACGCGTGGCTGCTGAAACAGGCGATGTTCTACACCAGCGAGCTGGAGCGGGCCGGCAAGTACCGCCTCTACCTCTGGCCGCCGCACTGCGTCCTGGGCAGCGATGGTCACGTGCTGGCGGGTGTGGTGCACGAGGCGCGGATGTTCCACTCGTTCGTGCGCGGCGCCACTGCGCTCGGCGGATTCGGCTCGCCGTGAGGGCGCGGGGCCAGTCCCTCAGTCGCCCTTTTCCTCGCGCGATTTCCGCCACTCGGCAAACCGGCGCAGGAACTTCACCTGGGGCCCTTTGTGGTGGCCGTACTCGGCGGCCTCGGAGAGCGCGGCCTCGAGTGTGGCGCCGTGCGCCAGGCGCCAGGCGCCGATCATGGTGTGCGTCCGGCCGACACCGCCCTGGCAGTGGACGAACACGGGCTGGTTGGCCGGGTCGTCGACAATCCGGATGAATTGAATCGCCTGCTTCCGAGTGGGCGCCTTGTGGTCCGTCACGGGAATGTACTCGTATCGCATCCCCAGGTTCCCGACCAGTTTGCGTTCCTCGTCGCTCTCGCGTCGCAGGTTCACGACCGTCTTGAAACCCTTCGAGCGGATCAGCTCCCAGGCCCGGCCGGATGGCTGACTGCCGCCGGCCAGGACGCCGGGCTCCACCAGCTCGACGTTGTTCATCTCCTCGGGAGCCAGCAGATCGGCCGGAGTCTCGACCAGCCCGGCACGGCCGGCCGGCGTCGCTTCGCTCTTGTTCCCAGCGAGCTTCGCGAGCGCAGCGTGCAGCTCACGCGCCAGCCTTGCGGCCCGCGGCCGCTTGCCCTTGCGGAGGACCTTTTCGATCCTCGTGAGCCACTCGCTTGCGTGCGCCTTGGACGGTCCGGGCAGCGAATCCGCAAGCCGGGCCGAGTCGAGCAGCTGGCGGCTGAGCGCGAGGAAAGCAACGGGGTCCTCGTGGCCCGTGCGCGCGGAGGCCGGTTCAGCGCCCAACGGCAGCGCAAGGAGGAAGGGCAGGATGGCGATCGTGAGCTTGTGCATGACACGATTTTCCAGCAGCGGCAGGGCGTCTGGCAAGAGGGGACGGAGGGGGATGAGAGAGAGGGGGAGACGAAGACGCGCGGAGAGGGGCAGGGGCGATGTGCGGACTTGAGACCGAAGTCTACAGACAGGAAATTTGAGATCTAGACGGAGCGACAGAAGACAGGAAATCACAGACAGAAGATGAACGCTCCGCGGCGCCCTCATCGTCTATCGAGAATCGTCTGTCTTCTGTTGCTCCGTCAGGGATCGCTCCGTCTCGAATCGCGAATCTCAAATCTCCCGTCCTCCATCGTCTCTCCTCCCCCGGGAAAGATCGAAGGCACCGGCTCGCTTGTTTCCGGTGCCTTCGAGAGGAACAGTCCCCTCTTGGAGACGCCCTACGGAGTTTGCTTTTCAGCCCGCCTGCGGCAGCAGCGTCGGCGTGTGCTCCAGCTGGCGCCGCAGCGCCTTGGCGCTGAAGTAGATGTAGTCGTCGGCCTTGCCGCTGATCTGCACGTCGCCCTTGAAGAGCAGGATGCGGTTCTTGCGGAAAAGGATGTTCAGTTCGCTGAAGGGGAAACTGATTTTGCTCAGCAGCTTGCGTAGGTTCTCGATCGTCGCGCGCAGTTGCTGGATCGAGAAACCGGCGCTCCGGAGGATCTCAGCGACCTTGAGCTGAATCAGGTCCGGGAACGTATAGAGCCGGTACTTGCCCCGGCGGCGGTACGAGGGGCTGATGAAGTTGGACTTGTCCCAGTACTGGATTTGCCGGTACGAGACTTTCACCAGTTCCCGTATCTCCTTCGGGGTGAAGAAGCTTTTCACGCGAGATCGACCTTCCCTTAGTGCGTCAGTGGAGTGCGACTGGGTGGTTCGGGTTTCACGCATGCTATCGGCGTGCCCATGCCCGGGAGTAAGCCTGAATTACGCTGATTACAGAACTGGCGCGGAATCTCGCGGATATGTCCATGCGCAGCCGCATGCATGGAGCATGGACAGCTCCAAGCCCCGGACTCCGGCCAGAGAACGGGGGGGGGCCGCTCAGGGTCCCGCGGGTACCGGCACTTCTCGCGCGGTCGGCACCGACAGGATGTAGCCCCGGCCTGCTTCCAACCGCCCAAAGTCGGCGGTCAATCCGGGCACATACAGCTCGAACCGCCCGGTCTCGTCGACGCGGCCGACGAAGCTGGAGCCGGTGAGCACTCGCAACTGCTCGCCCGTCAGCACCGCCGGCACGGGCGAGGGACACGCCACCAGGTTCACCCCGCGCTCGAGCATGAAGGTCCGTCGGTTTGCTTCCCAGGCCGTGCCGGAAAGGGTCGCGATGCGTCGCGTGCCTCGCCGGGTGACGAGGTATCCGACGGTGGGATCGATCGCAAACGGCGCCGTGCCGCTGGTTCGGAAGTGACTCTGAAAGCCTGCGGGTCCTGTCAGTACACCTTTCGGCCTGGTGCGGAAAACGGCGCTGGCGCCGATGCTGTCCGCCAGATCCGCGACGTCGAAGGGGTGCCCTGCCTGGCCAGGAGCCGGCTTGAACGACACGCCCACGAGGCTCGTCCCGCGGCCCAATCGCATCGCGCCTTCCGGGATCGTCTCCACCACTCCTTGCAGCGGCTCCGCGCTCCCTTCCGCGCTGTCGACCAAGAGCTGAAAGACGTAGCGCCTCGGTACGGTGTCGGTGATGTCCGTGGCGACAAAGGTGACGACCGACGAAAACGGATTGCTCACGATCGCCTTCGGACCCGCCAGCTGGGTCCACGTGAACTTCAGCCCCTTGGGAGGCACGTTCAGGTCCTTGGACGTCCTTCCGTCGAGGGTCACCAGAGTCCCGGGCGTTACTTGAACCGGCGCTTGCGGCTGCGTGGATTTGCGGAACACGGCCTTGCGCTTTCCCTGGACGTCGACCGCGAAGGACGGCTCGGGGGCTCGCGCCGTCGGCGATTCGACAACCACCCGAATTCGGCGAACGGCCAGGCTCGAGCCCGAGGGATCGGCGGCGTCGCCGACTCGAGCTTCGATCAGATGCAGGCCGGGGGTTGTCGGTGAGAATGCGGCCGCGGCCACCGGGGCGCCCTGCGTGACGGCCAACGGCTCCAAGAGAACGCTCGGACCGGCCTCCTGTCTGAAAGCGAGAAGCAACTGTCGATTCGTCCGGCTACCGGTGGGCTCCTCGGCCCTTGCGGTCAAGGTCACTCGCGTCGGCAAAGAGACCAGCAGCGACGTGGCCGGTCCCAGTCGCAGGCCGTCGCCAAGGTCTCGTCCCACCTGGTTGGTCGTGTTCGCCGTCGCCGTCACCGAGAGCAGAGGCGGCGGCAACCGGGCGCTGGCCGCGCGCAGCTCCCGCGGGAGCCTGTATGTCGGACGCCGCGTCGAACACCCGGTCGGTCGAGAAAAAGAGGGTCACGGGGAGGTTCTGCGGTTCCAGGTCGCTCGCCCCGGCCAAGTAACCCAGGTTCACCGTCGTCGGGATCGCGTCGCCCTGGGAGAACGTGCCGTTGGGCAGCTCCACGGAACGGGCTTGCGCGTCGATCGCCGTGCGGACCATGATCCGCGACGCGAGCTGGATCGAATCGTTGCCGCTGTCGATGTCGGGCGTGCCGTAGGATGCCGGGTCCAGGCGAGCTCGCAGGACGTACGAGCCAGCGGCAACGGACAGCGGGATTGCAAGTCGGGTCTCCAGCTGCTGGGTTTGCCCAGCAACGAGCGACACACCGGCGTTGTAACCGTAGGCCTGGACGGTGCCCGCATCGGTTTCGAGGGTTACCTGCGCGAAGACCGCGAAGACAGGCGCGTCCACGTCGTGCGGGTCGGCGTAGCGTATCGTGAACGTCACCGGCAGGCTGCCGCCAGCCGATACAATCGTCCTGTCGGCCGTCAAACTCACGGCCTGGAAGTCGATCGGGCTGTCGCTCACCCGGACGTTGTAAGTGCCCGTGCCGTCCGTGCTGCGATGACGAACCAGTACGAACACCGGTTCGGTTGTCGAGGCCGAGTAGCCGATTCGCGAAGCGAATCCCAGGCCAGGCGTGTCGTCGTTCTCCGCGAACGGACTCGTTCCCCCGTTCTGGAAGAGAGCCAGGACCGAGTCCGACAGGCTCCCCAACCCGATGGTCACCACATAGTAGTGCCCCCTCTTCTGAGGATAGCCGAAGTAGTCGACATCGCCGGCCGGGTCGATCGTCCCCGCCGCCGGCGGGTGCGTTCGCGGTTCATGGGGATCCGTTCGGCCCGAGCTTGACTACCCAATTCGAGGCGCCTAGGATTGAATCGAGGTGGGAGGGCGCAACTTGCGTCCCTGCAGGTGTGTTGCTTGCCGGAAAGGGCCTCTTTCCGGTGGACTGCGAAAGGGGTAGAGTTTGCTCGCACAGCCGTTTCGACCGTTGACTCTTGCGAGCCTGATGGGTCTCGTCTGTGCCGCGGTCGCGCTCGCCTACGGCACACCCGATCGCTTTGCGCTCACCAACGTCAGCTCCGACAACGCCACGGTCGTGTGGCTCTCGGCGGACGTGGAGGCAGGCCGGGTCGAGTTTGCCGAACTCGAGGGAGATCTGGCCAGCCGGACCGGGACCTTCGCCACGGCCACCGACGACGCCGGGCCCGGCCGCGTCCACCACGTCACGCTGGGAGAGGCAGCCCTCTTCGACAACCGGCCTCCGGTGGCCAGCGCCGGCCCGGGCCTGCCTGGCGTGGCGGGTCAGCCGGTCACCCTGGAAGGCACGGCCAGCGACCCGGACGGGGACGCGCTCACCTATCGGTGGACGGCCAATGCCCAAAACCCCGCGGTGGCTTCCCTCGTCAACGACACCAGCCCGCGTCCGACCTTGACCCCCAGCATCGTGTGACTGGACATCTGTGGCAGACAAGTTTCTGGGATCGCTTTCTCCGAGCCGAGGAACAGGTGGAAAGCACCGTCGAGTACGTGCTCAACAATCCTGTCCGCAAAGGGCTGGTGAGTGACTGGCGAGAGTATCCGTTCTGCGGATCTCTGATCCTCGAGTTCTAACCACTGGGGCTCTCCTGCTCGCGGGTCCCGACAGTCACGTGGGGGCTTCCAGCTCCCCGTCCAAGGGCGCCCGAGCAGCGGGCGGTGACAAGCCCCGCCCCTACGGAGTTACCAGGCTCCCGTCTCGCCGTCGCGACCGGCCCCCACTCCCATGCCCGTGGTACCATTCAAGACGGAGAGTGAGGTGCCTGCGTTGTCCATCGCCGAGGCCGTTGCGGAAGCAATCAAGAAAACCCTGTTGCCGGAGATCGCCGAGCTGAAACTGAGCACGGCCAAGATCGCCGTGGTGCTGGACGCCACGGTAGCTCGGCTCGACCGGATGCAGCAGGAGATGGACCGGCGCTTCGATCTGGTCGACAAGCGTTTCGAGCAGATCGACAAGCGATTCGAGCAAATTGACAAGCGAATCGAGCAGGTCGACAGGCGTATCGACGAAACCCGGGCCGAGCACTCCAAGCGGATGGACCTGCTGGAGGCCCGAGTCGTCGAGGTGCGCTCGCAGGTGGTGCGCGTGGCGGAGCGCCAGGAGAAGGACTCCGAGACGATTGGCCGGCTCGCCTTGCTCGGAGATTACGTTCGTCGGATTGACGAGATGGCCGTCGAAATGAGAGAGCAGCGGCGCCGGCTCGACGAACTGGAGCGCCGCCTCGGAGCCAAACCCGCCGGACGCCTGCCCAGGGTCGCGGGCCGCTGACCGGCCCCTAGGGCTTCACGCCATGCCGCGTCAGCGCTTCGGCGCTGAACTTGTGCACCACCGAACCGGGTTCGCTCTCCACGTACGCCCGGCGCAGCGCGGCGACGGCCTCCTGCGGGCGGTGGCTCTCCTCGTAGGCTAGCCCCAGGTTGTAGTTCGCCCAGGTGTCGGTGGGCTTCACGCGCAGCACTTTCTCCAGATGGCGGATGGCCCGCGCGAAGTCGCCCAGGTCGAAGCAGACCAGGCCCGAGTAGTAGTTCGCCAGCGAGTCGTCGGCGTCGATGCCGAGGGCTGCCGACAGCGACTCCAGCGCACGGGTCAACTGACCCATCTCGTAGAAGACGATTCCCAGGTTCGTGCGCGCGTAGACATCCTGCGGCTCCAGCGCGATGGCCCGCTGGAAGTAACGCAACGACTTCTCGCGGTCGCCTTCGTGTTTCTCGAGGATGCCCAGGCTGTAGGCGGCAAACGCATCGAACGGGTTCAACGTCAGCGCTTGCTCGAAGCACTTGCGCGCCTCGGGGTACTTGCCGAGGCCCTTCAGCACCACACCCAGGTAGTAGTGCAGCAGGTTGTCGTCGCGCGAAACGGCGACGCCCTTCTCGAGCGCCTCGCGCGCCTTCTGCAGCTCGCCCTTGCTGCGGTAGAGGATGCCCAGGTTCAGATAGGCCTCGCCCAGCTGCGGATTCAGCTCGAGCACTTTCTGGTAATGCTGCATCGCCAGGTCGATCTCGCCCGCGTTGCGCGCGACCCGACCCAGGAAGAGGTAGGCCGCCACGTTGTCGGGGTAGAGATGCAGCGCCTTCTTGAGGATCGCCTCCGATTCCTTCAGCTCGCCCTGGTCCAGGTAGATCTTGCCCAGCGAGAGCAGCGAGTTGAGGTCCTTCTGGTCGATCTCGAGGTTGCGCTTCCAGTGCTCCACCGCCTTGCCCGTGGCGCCCCGGTGGCGATAGGCCTCGCCGAGCATGAAGTGGACCGTCTCGTGATTGGGCTGGATGGCGACGGTCGTCTCCCACTCGCTGATCGCTTCGTCGATCTTTCCGTAGGTGTACAGCGACTTCCCGTACTGGAAATGGACGTTCGGGTTCTCGGGCTCGCGGGCGATCTGCTTGCGCAGCGTCTCCAGCTCCTCGTTGGTGAGGCCCAGCTTCCGCGACAGCTCTTCGATGTTGTAGATGCTGAAGGTGTCGTAGGGGTTGAGCGATAGGCTCTTCTTGAACCGCTCGAGCGCTTCCTCGTGATGGCCGCGGTGTTTGAGCGCACAGGCGAGCCGGTAGTGGGCCTCGGCGTCGGAGGGGTTGTCCTTCACCTCCCGGCGGTGCTGATCGATGGCGATGTCGAGATCGTCGCGGTGGCTCATCAGCGGACGGACCGTCATCTCCGAGACGCTCTCGCCTCCTCGGGCGGAGAGTCGCTTGGCCTCCTCCCAGTGGCGGATCGCCTCCGCCGGCTCGCCCTTCAGATCGTAGGCGTCGCCCAGCTTCTTGTGGTAGCGCGCTTCCTCGGGGGCGAGGAAGAGCGACTGGCGAAGTTGCTGGATGCCGCGGTCGAGGTGGCCGCCGTCGAGCAGGGCCACGGCCTGGCCATAGTGGGCACGGTGATCGTTCGGCGAGGCTTCGAGGGCCTTGGCGAAACTCTCGATCGCGCGTTCGAGCTGGCCTTCCTTGTGATAGGCGAGCGCCATGTAGTAGCTCAGGCCCGGGTAATCGGCCTGGTGCTCGCGGGCGACGGCGAACTCTCGCAGCGACTCCGCCAGCCGTCCTTCGTGATAGGCGACGAGGCCCAGACCGAAGTGGCTGCCGGCATGCTCGGGCAGGATGTCGAGGGCGCGACGGAACTGGCCGCGCGCCTTCTCGTGCTCGCGGCGTTCCAGGTACAGCAGTCCGAGCTGCGCGTGGGCGTAGACGAAGTTGGGGTCGAGCTCCAGCACGCGCAGGTAGCACGCGAAGGCCTCGTCCAGTTCGCCGGCTGCGAAGAGCGTGTTTCCCAGATAGTGGTGGGAATAGAGGTCGTCCGAATTGATGAAGAGCGCCTTGCGGAATTGGTTGATGGCGGCCGCGTGATCTCCCATCGATAGATAGACCTTTGCCAGCGAGTAGTGGAGGAACGCGTACGAAGGCGTCATTGCCAGCGCCTTCTGGAACTGGATGCGCGCTTCCTCCTGAAGGCCTCGCTGGTGCAGGATGAGCCCCAGATTGGCCAGCGCCGCGGGGTTCTCCGGATCGAGGGCGAGGGCCTTCTTGAACCGGACGATCGCCTCGTCGTGCAGGCCCTTCACGCGATACAGCGTGCCAAGGTTGGCGTGGGCGTAGGAGTAGTTGGGGTCGAGGACCAGGGCGCGCTTGAACTCGAGCATCGCCTCTTCGTAGCGCCCCAGGTTTTTGTAGGCCAAGCCGAGGAAGTTGTGCGAGTACGCGTCCTCGGGGTTGATGGTGATGGCCTTGAGGAAAGCGCCGACGGCTTCCTCGTAGAAACCTAGGAATTCGTAGGCCTTTCCCAGGTTGTAGTAACTGAAGAAATCCTGCGGATTGAGGCGAACCGCCTTGAGGTTCTCCTCGATGATCTCTTCGTATCGATGGGGCGCGGCAGTGGCCATGCCCTTACACGCTCCGCGCTTCCACGAAGAACTTGATGCCGGTGCGTTCGCTCATCTCGCCGTCGGCGCCTTCGATCTCGATGGAGCTGAAGGCGATGGTGGTCGTGAGCTCGATGCCTCGGGGCGCGACGAATCCGCGCGCGATGGCGATCGCCTTGACGGCCTGGTTGACGGCGCCGGCGCCGATGGCATGCAGAACCACTTTCTTGTCGCGCTCGACGACTGTGGCCAGCGCGCCGGCGACGGCCTTGGGGCGCGACTTGGAGGAGACCTTGAGGATCTCCGTGCCTTCCCTGCGAAGCTGCGGGTTGCTGGCGCCGGCCTGGACGGGAGCCGGATCTTCGCTGTGGTCCATTGGGATGTCCTCTGGGGATTCGACGGCTTCGTGGCAGCGTCTTGGATACCGATCGAGCGGCCCGGTAACGCTAACCCGACGATTGTGAGTTGAGTTGCTTCAGCGCGGCGGCTGCCGCCTGTTGCTCGGCGGCTTTCTTCGACTTGCCGGCTCCGAGGAATTCGAGCTGGCTCTTGAGGACTACCTTGATATGGAAGCGCCGGTTGTGGTCGGAACCCGTCTCCTTGACCATGACGTAGCGCGGCAACGCATTGTACTTCGCGAGCGACACCTCCTGCAACAGCGACTTGGGGTCCTTGGTGTGGGCGCGCTTCAGCACGGTACGGATGCGGCCGTAGAAGATGCGTTTGCAGAAGCGGAAGGCCACGTCGAAGGACTGGTCGAGGTAGATGGCGCCGACGATGGCCTCGAAACAGTTGGCGTTGAGAGAGGGTTTGAGGGCCCCGCCGCCCTCGCGTTCGCCGCGGCCGAGGCGGATGAACACCGGGACCCCCAGGCGTTTGGAGATCTTGGCCAGCGCCTCTTGCCGCACCAGCAGGGAGCGGAGCTGCGTCAGCTTGCCCTCGTCCTCGCGGGCCGCCATCCGGAAGAGGAGGTGACTGACGGTCAACTCGAGCACCGCGTCGCCCAGGAACTCCAGGCGTTCGTTGTCGACTCCTCCAGCCATCACGGAGGGATCGCTGCGGTGCGTCAGGGCGGCCTCCAGCAGCGAGCGATCGCGGAAGACGATCTTCAGCCTTTGTTCGAGCCCGGCGAGATCCTCGGCAGGGGGGGGCGCGCAGAAAACTCTGTGGACTCTTCGCCTGGGCCGATCAGGCCGTG